>JAYUKK010000155.1:0-3456 GCA_043764515.1 Microbacterium sp. | reverse complement strand
GGTTCCACGCGACCGTGATGGAGCTTCCCTCGACGACCTCGGACTGCGGCGCTGCGCAAGCCGAGAGAACGAGAGCGCTCGCCGCGATCGTGGCCGTGGCGGCCGCGAATCTGCTGATACGCAATTTTCCTCCTGTGCAAGATGGATGCATGGCGGCACGTTTTCCGAGCGCGCCGTCACGCCTGTTGGGTATGACCCTAGAGACCCAAAGAGACCCCCGCCAAACTGTAGGCCGTTTCGTTACACACCAGTAACGCAGGCGCAGGGAACCCTGCCATTTCGCACGAATCTTGCACGATCATGCTGTTTTCTTGCAGGTTTCGTGCGTATTCCCGCGTCTGGTTCACCATCGACGCAGAAAGCTCAGCGTGGCGGGCTACTCGCCTGGTCAGAGAGGGTGTGGGATGGCGCCAAAGCAGACAGGGGGCATCCCTGCCGCGATTGACGGTTGTGCACAACACACTGTGCGAGCCAGCGACAATGGGGGCGTGACTTTTCGACCGGATGCTGCGCTCGTGCCCGATTCGCGCCCGAGCGGTCGGCGCATCCGTGCGGAGATCCTCATCGTCTTGGGCCTCTCGCTCGGCGCGAGCGCCGTCTACTCACTCGTGGCGATCGTCAACCGGCTGACCCGCGATGTTCCGCTCGGCGATCAGACGGCCACGCTCAACCCCTCGCGCGATCAGCGCGAAATCTTCGACCTCATCTACCAACTGCTGGGCATCTTCTTCGACCTGGTGCCCGTCGCCCTTGTCGCGTTCTTGCTGTGGAGCGTTGCACGACCCCACCTTGGGCGTCTCGGCATCGACGGCGCCCGCCCGTGGCGCGACACCCGCGATGGCGTAGGGCTCGCCCTCCTCGTGGGTATCCCCGGCTTGGCGCTGTATCTCGCGGGGCGCGCACTCGGCGTGACGGTCACGGTTGTCCCGACGGCCCTCGACGAGCACTGGTGGACGGTTCCGGTGCTGCTGCTCTCAGCGCTGCGGGCCGGCGTCACCGAAGAGGTCATCGTGGTCGGCTACTTGTTCGCGCGCCTGCGCGACCTGCGCTGGGGGCCGTGGACGATCATCCTCACGAGTGCGCTGCTGCGCGGGACCTACCACCTGTACCAGGGCTTCGGAGCCTTCGTCGGCAACTTTGCCATGGGCTTGCTGTTCGGCTGGCTCTACACGCGCTACGGGCGTCTACTGCCGCTCGTCATCGCGCACACCGTTATCGATGCGGTGATCTTTATTGGCTACCCGTGGGCCGCCGCTGCCTTCCCGGGAGTGCTTGCCCCGATGCCCGCACCAACCCCGTCGCCCACTCCCTAGGCGGGTGCCGCTAGGCGAACGCCTCGATCGGCAAGCACGAGCAGACCAGGTTGCGGTCGCCATAGGCCTGGTCGACGCGCCGCACGGGCGGCCAGTACTTCGCCGTTCGATCACCGTTGCCCGGGTAGACCGCGAGCTCGCGCGAGTACGCGTGCTCCCACTCCCCCGCGATGACGCTCTCCGCCGTGTGCGGCGCGTTCACGAGCGGGTTGTCGCCCGCGGGCCACTCGCCGGCCGCGACGCGATCGGCTTCGAGTCGAATGGCGATCATGGCCTGGATGAACCGCTCCAGCTCAGCGAGGTCTTCCGACTCGGTCGGCTCAATCATGAGCGTGCCCGAGACCGGGAACGACATCGTCGGGGCGTGGAAGCCATAGTCCATGAGGCGCTTCGCCACGTCGTCGTTGCCGATGCCCGTGGCCTCTTTGAGGGGTCGCAAGTCGAGGATGCACTCGTGCGCGACAAGACCGTTCTCGCCTGCGTACAACACCGGGTAGTGGTCGCGCAGACGCAGGGCGACGTAGTTGGCCGCGAGCACGGCATTCGCCGTGGCATCCTTCAGCCCGTCAGCCCCCATCATTCGGGCGTAGGCCCACGAGATGGGCAGGATACTGGCCGAGCCGTAGGGCGCCGCGGAGACCGGCGCGCCGCGGTGCTCGACGGTTCCGGCATTTCCCGTCGTGTGATCGAACGGCGGGTGCTGGTGCATTTGCGCAAGCGGATGCCCGGGCAAGAACTCGGCAAGGTGCGCCTTGGCCGCCACGGGCCCGACGCCGGGCCCCCCGCCGCCATGCGGGATGCAGAAGGTTTTGTGCAGGTTAAGGTGGCTGACGTCGCCGCCGATGTCCCCGTAGCGGGCATAGCCCAGCAATGCGTTGAGGTTGGCGCCGTCGATGTAGACCTGACCGCCAGCCTCGTGCACCGCCGCGGTGACCTCCATGACGCCGTGCTCATATACGCCGTGCGTCGAGGGGTAGGTGATCATGAGCGCTGCAAGCTCGTCGCGGTGTTCGGCGATTTTCGCGTTCAGGTCGGCGAGGTCGACGTCGCCCGTGTCGGTCGTGCCAATGACGACGACGCTCATGCCGGCCAGCACGGCGCTCGCCGCATTCGTGCCGTGCGCGCTCGACGGAATGAGGCACACCGTGCGGTGCACGTCGCCCCGCGAGCGGTGGTAGCCACGAATGGCCAGCAGTCCGGCGAGTTCGCCTTGCGAGCCGGCGTTGGGCTGCAGTGAGACGGCGTCATAGCCCGTGAGCTCAGCAAGCCAGGTCTCGAGGTGCCCGATCATCACGAGCGAGCCCTGCACGTCGTCGAGCGGCGCGAAGGGGTGAAGAGCGCCAAACTCGGGCCACGTGACGGCCGCCATCTCGGTGGCCGCGTTGAGCTTCATCGTGCACGAGCCGAGTGGGATCATGCCGCGATCGAGCGCGTAGTCGCGGTCGGCGAGGCGCTTGAGGTAGCGCATCATGGCGGTTTCGCTGCGGTGAATGTGAAAGACCGGGTGCGTCATGAATTCGGATGCCCGGCGCAGGCCCTCCGGAAGGTGCGCGGTCAGGCTCACCCCGAAGCCGTCGCTCAGGCCGAACACGGCCGCGAGGTCGGCGGCCAGGCCGTCGGTGGCTCGGGAGAACCCGATGCCGCTCGCCGCTGTCACTTCGTCGAAGCTGAAGCGCACGGTGTCGGCGTCGACCTGCCACAACAGCAGGTCGCGCTCGAGGGCCGTTGCGACGATCTCGGCCGCGCGACCCGGCACGCGCACTTCGAGCGTGTCGAAGAAGTCACCGTGCGCCACCTCGATGCCCGCCGTGTGCAAGCGCGCGGCGAAGCCCGCGGCCTGCTGGTGTACGCCCTCGGCGATACGGCGAAGCCCGTCGGGCCCGTGATACACGCCAAACATCGATGCCATGACGGCGAGCAGCACCTGCGCGGTGCAAATGTTCGACGTGGCCTTGTCGCGGCGAATGTGCTGCTCGCGCGTCTGCAACGTCAAGCGGTACGCGGGGCGGCCGTCGGCGTCTTTCGACACGCCGACCAAGCGGCCGGGCATTTGCCGTTCGAGGCCCTCGCGCACGGCGAGGTAGCCCGCGTGTGGACCACCGAAGCCCATGGGCACGCCGAAGCGCTGCGTCGTGCCGACGGC
>JAYUKK010000154.1:0-3460 GCA_043764515.1 Microbacterium sp. | reverse complement strand
TTA
The DNA here is from genome assembly GCA_043764515.1 of Microbacterium sp. Lineage (GTDB taxonomy): Bacteria > Actinomycetota > Actinomycetes > Actinomycetales > Microbacteriaceae > Microcella. The sequence continues at coordinate 3,457 of JAYUKK010000154.1, read as the reverse complement.
TTCGCGACCGCGGGGTGGATGTTGTGGTGGGGTTCGGCGGTTACGCCTCCGCCCCGGCATACGTGGCCGCGCGTCGGGAGGGCATCCCGTTCGTGGCCCACGAAGCCAACGCGCGTCCGGGCATCGCGAACCGCCTGGCTGTGGCGCTCGGAGGCCGGGCAGCAATCACCTTCGCGGGAACGCGTCTGCGCGGTGCCCGCCTGACGGGAATGCCTTTGCGACCGGAAATCACGACGCTCGACCGGGCCGCCGAGAGAGATCGCGCGCTGCGTGAGTTCGGCCTCGACGGTACCCGCCCTGTGCTTCTCGTGACCGGGGGATCGACCGGTGCTCTACGGCTCAACGAGACGATGACGTCGTCGGCGGCGCGCATACTCGGAACCGGCTGGCAGGTGCTTCACATCACCGGCACGGGCCGCGGAGGAGACGACCCGAACCTCACGGGGTATCTCACGATGGCGTACTGCGACCAGATGCACCTCGCCTTCGCCGCGGCCGACCTCGTGCTCTGCCGTGCGGGGTCGGCCACGGTGAGCGAGCTTGCCGCTCTCGGCCTGCCATCGGTGCTCATTCCCTATGCCGCGGGTAATGGCGAGCAACGTCTCAATGCTCGCGAGCTGGTCGCGGCGGGCGCCGCCGTGCTCGTGACTGACGCTGAGTTCACGACGGAGTGGGTTGCGCAGTCACTCGTCCCGCTGCTGGCGCGCCGAGGAGAAATCGCGCGGATGGCTGCCGCGGCACACGGGGTCGGACGTCGGGATGGCGACGCTGCCTTGCTCGCTCTTGTCCGTGAGGCTCTCGGCGACTCCGACCGCCTCGTGCCCTCCGCCTAGGCTGGACGACGATGATCAAACCTGACCCCACCCTGGTTCTGCCCGAGTCGCTCGGCCGGTTGCACTTTGTCGGTATCGGCGGCAGCGGGATGAGTGGCATCGCTCGAATGTTTCACTCTCGGGGGTACACCGTCACGGGTAGCGACCGTTCGCACTCCGATACGGTGCAAACGCTCATCGACCTCGGAATTCGTGTCAGCATCGGCCACAACGCGGCTCACGTGGGCGACGCCGACACGCTCGTCGTGACGGGCGCGCTGTGGGTCGAAAACCCGGAGTATCAAGAGGCGCTGCGCCGTGGCCTGCCCGTGCTGCACCGGTCACAGGCACTTGCGTGGCTCGTGCGCGGCGAGCGCCTCGTGGCCGTCGCGGGCGCCCACGGCAAGTCGACGTCGACCGGCATGCTCGTCTGGGCTTTGCGAGCTCTCACCCTCGACCCCTCGTTCGTCAACGGTGCCGTGATCCAGGGCACCGGCACGAGTGCCGCGTGGGGTTCGGGCGACCTCTTCGTGGTCGAAGCTGATGAGTCAGACGGCTCGTTCCTGTTGTACGACGTCGCCATCGCCCTCATCACCAATATCGACACCGATCACCTAGACCATTATGGCGATGAGGGGGCACTCGAGGGTGCCTTTGAGACCTTTGCGGCAGGCGCAAGCGAGTTGCTTGTCGTGTCGGCCGATGACCCGGCGACACGTCGGCTCAGCGAACGCCGCCGTGGGGCGGGAGCCTCCGTCGCCCTGCTCACATTCGGCGAGGCTGTCGATGCGGACGTCCGGCTTGTCGCGATCAGCGACACCGGTCCCATCCACTATCGCGTGGCGATCCAGGGCCACGAGTTTTCGGGCGAACTGGCGATTCCCGGCCGCCATAACGCGCTCAACGCGGCCGGAGTCATCGCCGTGCTCGTTGGTCTCGGTATTGAACCGGCCGACGCCGTGCGCGCTCTCGATGGTTTTGCCGGTACGCAGCGTCGATTCGAATCGCACGGGAGCGCAGACGGCGTGCGACTCTACGACGACTACGCGCACCACCCCACCGAGGTGGTGGCCGCGCTGCAAACCGCGCGGTCGGTGGTGGGCGAGGGGCGAGTCATCGCCATCCACCAGCCCCACCTCTACAGCCGTACCCAGGCCATGGCTACCGAGTTTGCCGAGGTCTACGAACATGGCGCTGACCACACGGTGGTGCTCGACGTCTATGGAGCCCGCGAAGATCCCATTGCGGGAGTAACCGGAGCCCTCGTCGTTGATCGATTTGTCGATGCGACGAAGGTCGATTACCGACCTGACTGGCAGGCGGCCGCGGACCGCATCGCCGAAATCGCCCGACCGGGCGATATCGTCATGACCTTGAGTTGCGGCGATGTCTACCAAATACTTCCGCAGGTGCGGGCAGCACTCGAAGCCCGTCCGGGGGATGCGACCCGGTGAAGCGGCCCGAAGGCATGGGCGGCGACCCGCCCGCAACCCCGCCGGCGGTGGCGCCTCGGGCGCCGCGTAGCCCTGCCGCTCGAGTTCCGAAGTCACCGCTGCCCGTCGAAAAGGTGACCGAGACAGCACCGCCTCGCGCACCTCGCGCTCCTCACGCTGCGCGGGCGTCTCGAGCGGCAACGCGAGAGCGACGACGCGACGAACGCGCCGAGGTTCGGCGGTTCACGCGTCGGTCGCGCCAACGCCGCCTCGCAATGACGGTGACGACAGGCTCGTTCGTGGTGCTTGTCGCGAGCGTCGCCGTTGTGACGCTATCGCCTCTCATGGCGCTCGACACCGTGCAGGTCGTCGGAACAAGCCGGCTCGATGCCGGCAGTGTCAGCACCGCGCTCGATGAATACCGGGGCACCCCCCTCGCGTTGCTCGACGAGGGAGCCATTCGCAACGATCTCGCCGCTTTCCCGCTCATCCGCTCGTTCTCAACCGAGGTCATACCTCCCCACACCCTCGTGGTGCGCATCGTGGAGAGGGCCCCGATCGGCGCGATCGAGCGCGGTGCTGTGGTCGACCTTGTCGACGCGGCGGGAGTCGTCGTCGAGTCATCAGCCGAGCGCCCGGCGGGCATCCCGCTCCTCGCACCGGGAAGCACCGATCCTGACTCGGTGGCTTTCCGAAGCGTTGCGGAGGTGCTCACTGCCCTTCCGGCCGACCTACGCGCACAGGTCGATGTCATCAGCGCTTCAACGCGCGACGACGTGACCTTCACGATGTCCGGGCTGGGGCATCGGGTGGTGTGGGGGAGCGCTGAGCGATCAGACTTCAAGGCTCGCGTGTTAGCCGCGGCGATCGCGGCGACGGGCCAGGGGGCGCCGTCGGAGTACGACGTGTCGGCCCCCGAAAGTCTCGTCGTTCGGCAACTGTAGCCATCGATTGCGCCGATTGGTGGCGCGTCACGCGGGTACCGACGATGAGTCGGTTGCAGGGATTCGCGACACGCGGCGCGCCTGGGGCGTCGCCGCGCCCGGCGGCCGTACCGTCGAGCGAAGCAGTACATACTGAGCATAACTTTAGCCTTCTACCTGAAGGTGAAGGTTGAGCGGAAGGCCTCGACGTGACCTCGAACCAGAACTACCTCGCCGTGATTAAGGTCGTCGGCATCGGCGGGGGCGGCGTCAACGCCGTCAACCGCAT
>JAYUKK010000153.1:0-3479 GCA_043764515.1 Microbacterium sp. | reverse complement strand
GGGCATCGATGAGTTCGTCAATAAGAAGATGATCCGCGTCGCCTAGTTCTTATGCCCACCACGGTTCTGCTGCGCAACGCCCCTGAGCACGCTCTGGGCGCGTTTACGCTCAAGCCGACCTCCGTCACCCCCGGCCAGTCCGAAGGTTCTATCGACCTCTGGACGGCGTCGGGGGCGACGGGTGGGCCCGTTGAGACGGGCATCTGGGAGGCGTCGCCAGGCACCTTTACGGCGACCCGAGACGGCTACCACGAGATTTGCTATCTGATCAGTGGCCTCGTCACTCTCACCGAAGAGGGTGAGGAGCCCCTCGAGCTTCGTGCCGGCGATCTCTTTGTCACCCCGGCCGGCTGGCGGGGCACGTGGCACGTGCACGAGAGCGTGCGCAAAGTGTTCGTCATTGTTCCGGCCGCGCCGGCTACCGGCGCTTGATGCTGCGCTTCGACGAACTCGCCTTTGAGCAGACGCCGATGGGCGAGCTGACCCTTCGTCGGCGCTTCGAACCCGCCATCGGTGCCGAGGTCTACGAGGTCAAGCTCGGCGATGAGTACCTCATGTCGAGCCTCTTCACCGTGGCGGAAGAGGCTCTGAGCGATCTCGGTCTCGCGGCGGCCGCGGCCGACCGTGATGCCCTTGACATCGTCGTCGGGGGGCTAGGGCTCGGCTACACCGCCATCGCGGCCCTGCGTGATGCTCGCGTCGCGTCGATGACGGTCGTGGATGCCCTGCCCGCGGTCATCGACTGGCACGAGCGTCGCCTTCTGCCGGTGTCAGCCCTGCTCGTCGATGACGACCGCACAGCGCTCGTGCTCGCCGACTTCTTCGCGCTGGTGCGCGCTGCGCCGGGTGACGACGGGCCGCTGCGCACGGGCGTTGACGCCATTCTGCTTGATGTCGACCACTCGCCGACGTTCACGCTCGACCCGTCCCACGCCGACCTGTACACCGTCGACGGACTGCGGCGTCTTGCCGCACACTTGCGGCCCGGAGGCGTGTTTGCCCTGTGGTCAGACGACCCGCCCGAACCATCGTTTCTCGACTCTCTGCGCGAGGTCTTCGACCGGGTCGAGGGCCACACGGTCGAGTTCGCCAATCCGGTGACCGGCGGCACCTCGCGCAACGGCGTTTATGTCGCGGTGCTCCCGGCCTAAAACACCTTGCCGGGGTTGAGGATGCCCCGTGGGTCAAACGCCGCCTTGATGCGCCGCTGCACGGCCACTTGCTCGTCGCCGAGCTCATCGGCGAGCCAGCGCCGCTTGAGGGTTCCGATGCCGTGTTCGCCCGTAAGGGTTCCGCCGAGGGTGAGTGCGGCTTCGAACAGCTCGCCCGCCGCCGCCCATACTGCGTCCGGCACCTCGTCTTCGGTATAGACGAGGTTCGGGTGCAGGTTGCCGTCGCCCGCGTGGGCAACCGTGAGAATGCGGATGTCGTACCGGTCGCCGATCTGCCGGATCGCCGCGAACATCTCGGGCAGTCGTGAGCGCGGCACCGCGATGTCTTCGATGAGCACCTGCCCGAGAGCGGCCATAGCGGGGTGCATCGCACGACGCACCGCGAGCATCCGTTCGCCTTCGTCAGCATCAGTCGTCATGCTGGCGACACCGCCGAGCTCTGTGATGATCGCGAGCGCGGCGCGGGCCTCGGCCTCCGCAGAGTCGCCGTCAGTTTGTACGAGCAGATGCGCACTCTCGCCGTCGCGCTGCGGCAGACCGAGATAGTCGAGGATGCTCGCGAGTGCGAGCGGATCAACCAGCTCCATCGCGGCAGGCCTGATGTGCGCCGCGGTAATCGCCGCCGAGGCTTCGGCCGCCTGCTCGATCGTCGCGAAATACGCGCCGATTGTCGCGACCGAACCGGTGGGGATCGGCGTGAGTTTGAGTGTCGCACCGACGATGACGCCCAGGGTGCCTTCTGAGCCGATCATCAGTGCCGTGAGGTCAAGCCCTGTCACGCCCTTGACGGTGCGGTGCCCCAGCCGTAGGAGTGTTCCGTCGGCGAGCACGACATCGAGGCCGAGCACGGCCTCCCGTGTCACGCCGTACTTCGCGCACAGCAGCCCCCCAGCATTGGTGGCGATGTTCCCGCCGACCGTCGAGATTTCTCGGCTTGCCGGGTCGGGGGCCCAGCGCAATCCTCGGGGCTCGAGCTGCCGGTTGAGCTCGGCGTTCACGATGCCCGGCTCAACGACCGCGAGCTGGTCTGCCTCAGAAACCTCAAGCACGCGTGTCATGGCCGCGGTCGAGATGACCAGCTCTCCCGCCCCGGCCATGGCGCCGCCTGTCAAGCCCGAACCGGCGCCGCGGGGCACGACGGGCACGCGGTGTTCGTGGGCGATCCGCAGCGCAATCTGCACGTGCTCGACCGACCGCGCCGTGATCACGGCCCGGGGCGGGGCCGTCGTCCGCTGTCCCGATTTGTCGCCACGCGCAGCCGCCAGCACGTCCGAGTCGGTCGAAACGGCGTCGCCAAGAGCGGCGCGCAGCAGGGCAATGACGTCGGTCACGAGCTGCTCGCGGGCCCCAGAAGGGTGGCGAGGAAGAGGGCGCGGTAGGGCTCGGGGTCGACATCGGTGACGACGGTCGCGAACGGTACCTCCCGAGACGGAGCGATGTCGGCGCCGACCATCGTGCGCAGGTCAACGACGGTTTGGCCGCGCGTCGCACCGGGTGCCAGGGCAACCTCGACCGGGGCCCGACGAGTGACCAGTGGGATGGGATCGATCGCGGCGCACACGGCGCCCGCGTCGCCGATAGCCACGCGGTCGTCGGCCACACGCTCTTCCGTCGCGTCGATGCCGATGAGGTGAGTGAGCAGGTCACCCGCGAGTCGCGCGCCAGCATCGTCAGACGCTGCGAGTTCGGCGGCGTCGGCGTGCGACACCGCCACGCGGTAGAACGGCTCGAGGCCATACATGAGAACGTCGAGCCCCGCGCTGAAGACGATGGCCGCGGCCTCGGGGTCGTGCCAGACGTTGAACTCGGCCGACGCTGTGGCGTTACCGGTGCCGACAGACCCACCCATCATGACGACGCGCTCAATACGCGGCAGCACCTCAGGGTGCATGCGGATGAGCAGCGCGATGTTCGTCAGCGGGGCGAGACTGATGATCGTCAGCGGCTCTTCCGACTCGGCGAGCGTGCGCCGGAGCAACTCCACCGCGTGCACCGGCTCGGGTGTGCGGGCAGAGTCGGGCAGTCCACGGTCGGCGAGGCCGTCGGATCCGTGGATGGAGGCAGCGTGCTGCGGCGACTCGAGCAGGGGACGGTGCGCCCCGGCGGCGACGGGGATGCTGCCGGCGCCAGCCGCATCCAGCACCTTCAGGGTGTTCACCACCACCTGGGCGAGCGGGGCATTGCCACCCGTGCAGGTGATCGCCCGCACGTCGAGCGCGGGATGACGCACGGCGAGCAGAATAGCGAGCGCGTCGTCGACTCCGGTGTCGACGTCGAGGATGACGGGGCGGGCGGCGCTCATCGGTT
>JAYUKK010000152.1:0-3483 GCA_043764515.1 Microbacterium sp. | reverse complement strand
AACGGCTGTTCGCCGAGCAACCCGAGGAAGGAACGCCGGGTCTCGACGATGCGCGCCTCGTTGAGCTCGCGGCCGCCACGGGGGCGAGCTCGAGCGTGATCGAAGATTGCATTCTTGAGCGCACTTTTGAGTCCTGGGTCAAGGCCGTGACCGATCGAGCTCAGACCGGGCCGCTCGCGATTCGCGACGCCGAAGTAGATCGCATCGAAGGCACGCCGACCGTCTTCGTCAACGGCCAAAAGTTCGAGTACACCTATCCCTTTGACCAGGGTGAGTTCGCGCAATTCGTGCTGCAGGCGGCCGGTGACGAGTTCTCGACCAACCCCACGCCGACACCCACCCCCACGCCGACGCCGTAGCGCCGGTAGTGTAAACAAGGGCCTTGTGCCCGGCCGGAGACGGCCAATGCCGACTTGGCGCAATTGGTAGCGCACCCGACTTGTAATCGGGCGGTTGCGGGTTCAAGTCCCGCAGTCGGCTCTGTGTCGCGACGCAATATCGCTCTCCGCGCCCCACTTCGGGGGGCGAGGGTGGGGCAATCGGCCAGTTTTGAGCGACTTCCGTTCGTTTTGCGACCATGGTCACTTGGCCCAACGACCGCCGAGGCATACCGTGAAACCAGCAGCCGGGGGGCTGCCGAAGTTCCTGTTCGGGGGAGCGCCACATGTTGCATTCTGTTTACGCCGCGTCGGCCTTGACGATGGTCATGGCCCTGACGTTTCCGCTCATGAGTGGAACCGAAGCAGAGAACTCTTCGCTGGTTTCAGCGGGAGTCAGTAGCAGCATTCCTCTCATCTCGACGCAAGAAGCACGCGCGAACTCCGATGATTCGACCGTTGCAATCCTCGACTTTGTCGAGCGCCAGTTGGCGGCCAATCGCGACTCCGACGAAGACGGCGAAAGCGGGTCGGAAGAGGCGGGCACATCCGCATCCACCGAATCCGAGTCAGCCGGGTCAACCACCGGCGGCACGTCGTCGGGCGGATCACCGTCGGGTGGATCACCGTCGGGTGGATCATCCGCAGGTGGCACGACGACCGGTGGCACGACGGGTGGCGGCACCACGACCGGCGCAGGCTCGACCCCCGCGCCGTCTCCGAGTGCTCCCGCACCGACCACTCCGCCGCCTCCGCCGCCTGCGCCCGTGTGCCCTGCTGCCATCGGCGGATCGACTCCCGGGGCGCCAAGCCGTACCTCACCTTTGGGTGTCGCGGGCACGAGCTCGGCTGACCTCCAGTCGTTCGCACAAACCTTCAACGCGATTCGCGTAGCCAATTGCCTTCCACCGGTGCCCTTCGGCAACATTCGCTACGACTCGTGCATGGAAGATCGCTTGTTCTGGATGGCGGAAGACCCGAGCACCGACCCGATGAGTGCGTGGGGTCACATCGGATCGATCCGCAGTGACGGACTCGCGAGTGTGGGATGCGATGGCAACCTCGCCGGCGGATCGGGAAACACGGGCGCGACGGTTGCCGAGAAGTGGTGGGACTCGACGAGCCACCGCGCCTCGTTGTACAAGCCCACCAACACCGGCAGCACCGCAGGCGTGTGCATCCTCTTCTCGATGACACACGGTGGCGTGCCCAACGAGCCCGCCTCGTTCACCCGCGCGGCTGCGCGCTGGGTGAACTGCTGACCTCGAGGTCGAGCGGATCGGTAGGCTGACGGGACCGGTCGCCATGGCGGCGCCCGAGAGGGGCCGCTCGTGAGCACTGCACTACGCTGGGGCATTCTTGCCACCGGGCACATCGCCCGCTCGTTCGTTCGCGACCTGATTGATTCGGGCTTCGCTGTGACGGCGGTCGGGTCACGCGCACCCGCAGCGGCCGAGGCGTTCGCGGCAGAGTTCGGCATTCCGAACCCTCATGGGAGTTACGAGAAGCTCGTGGCTGATCCGGAGGTCGACGTGATCTACGTGGCGACGCCGCACCCGCACCATGTTGACGCCGCTCTGCTGGCGATCGATGCAGGCAAGCACGTGCTCATCGAAAAACCATTGACCCTGAATCGCGCGGATGCTCAGCGAATCGCTGACCGGGCGGCCGAGCGTGGCGTCATGGCGATGGAGGCCATGTGGACGAGGTTCTTGCCCCACATGGTGCACCTGCGATCTCTGCTGGCGTCGGGCGCAATCGGCGAGGTTCGTACCGTCATGGCTGATCACACTCAGTCATTGCCGACCGACCCGGCGCACCGCTTGCAGAACCCCGATCTCGGCGGGGGCGCGTTGCTCGACCTCGGTGTTTACCCGGTGTCGTTTGCGGTTGACGTGCTCGGCCTGCCGACGGGCATCGTGGCTCATGCCTCGATGACGCCGACGGGAGTCGACCGGCAGACCGCCATGATTTTCAGCTACGACGATGGTCGGCAGGCCGTATTGCACTGCGCCCTCGACACGGCGGGATCAAACCGCGCCGTTGTGCTGGGGACAACCGGGGCGATCGAACTCGATCGCGTTTGGTACACCCCGACTGCGCTCACGCGTTACGACCGAGAGTGGAATGTCGTGGAGCGATTCGAGGCCGACGTGACCTCGCGCGGCATGCAATTTCAGGCCGCGGAGCTCGAAGCGCGCGTGGCCGGCGCCGCGCCGAGTGCGTTGCCCATCGACGAGTCAGTGGCGATCATGGGCGTGCTGGATGAGGTGCGGTCGCTCATCGGGCTGCGGTACCCGGGCGAATAGCCGCCCGCTCCTCTCGATAATATGACCCCATGACCGAGCCCGAGCAGCCTCTCAGCCGCCGCGCCCTCCGCGAGGCGAAGCCAGCGAAGCCGGCGAAGGCACGTTCTAGTGCGCCGCCGAAGGATGCGGTGGCGGGCACTGCGGCGACCCCCGAGTCGCCCCGCGGTATGGGGGCGTTTATTGCCCGTCACCCTCGCGCTGTTCTGACCACGGCTTTGTCCGTGGGGTTTGTGTTGGTCGCGAGCGGGGCGCTCTTCGCCGGCGTCGCGGTCGGGTCGGCCAATGCGCCGGTGCCAGAACCTACTGTCAGTGCCACGCCGACACCCGAAGCACGGGCGCTGCCCGCATCGATCGCGGCACCGGGTCGGTTGCGCACCTGTTCGATTGATGCCCTCGCTCGCGACGAACGCCTGTCTGTGTTCTCGGGTTCCGTCATGAATGCTGCGAGCGGCGAGGTGCTGTGGGACCGCCAGGCGTCGACTCCAGTGCGAACCGCGAGCGTGTTGAAGGTGCTGACCGCGGCCGTCGCGCTGTCGGCGCTGGGGCCGGAATACCGTCTGACGACCCGCGTCGTGGCGGGTTCCACGCCGGGTGCCGTCGTGCTCGTGGGCGGGGGAGATGCGACGCTCAGCCGTCTTGGTCCGGGTCAGGAAAGTGTCTACCCAGGAGCGCCGAAGCTCTCCGACTTGGCCGCTCAGGTGGTAGCCGCGCACACGGCGGCCAACCCTGATGCTCCCGGGATTACGGAGGTCATTCTGGACGCGACGTACTGGAGCACCGCCGACAAGTGGGATTCG
>JAYUKK010000151.1:0-3486 GCA_043764515.1 Microbacterium sp. | reverse complement strand
CAATGATCGGCTGACGGACGATGACGCCAGCAACGAGGGCTGCAACACCCGCGACCGCCAGGAGGGCCCCAACCACGACAAGGCGATAGTTGGGTTTGCCGCGACGACCGGAGACCGTGGCAACGAAATCGGCATCGTTCTGGTAGAGGTTGCGCTCCATCTCTTCCAGGAGGCGCTGCTCGTGCTCCGACAGCGGCATGATGAACCCTTCGACAACGAGCGGGGTCGAGCCGACACCGCAACATCATTCTAGGCTCGTGCTCCTGGATAGGCTAGGCAAGTGCCTGAGAGATTGCGGTTAGTCGACCTTGTCAACGCTCGACTCGAGCAGTTTCTCGAGGAACGCGCGACCCAGCTCGGCGGGATCGCCGACGACCTGCATGTATTCACCGATGCGAGTCGTGACCTCCTCAGCGGTGGCAAAAGGTTTCGTGCGTTGTTTTGCTACTGGGGTTGGCATTCGATCGCCGGCACGGTTCGTAGCGACGATGTGCTTGCCGAGCTCGACGAGCATCCCGACCTGACGAGCGTCATCGACGCGGCCGCAGCGCTCGAGTTGTTTCACGCGGCGGCGCTCGTGCACGACGACATCATGGACAATTCCGACACTCGGCGCGGTATGCCTGCTGCGCACCGACGGTTCGAGGGTGACCACGCGCGGCGCGAGTGGGTCGGCAGCGCAGCAACCTACGGCACCTCGGCAGCGCTGTTGCTCGGGGACCTTCTCCTGGGGTGGAGCGACGAGTTGCTCGACACCGGTCTCGCACGGCTCACGGACTCCCGCAGTGCCCGAGCCGCTCGAGGCGAGTTCCAGACAATGCGCACCGAGGTGACCGTCGGCCAATACCTCGACATTCTCGAAGAGGTGGCGTGGCGAGACGCTGACGAAGCCGAGCTCCTCTCGCGCGCCCACCGCGTCGTGACCTTCAAGTCGGCAAAGTATTCGATCGAGGCGCCCCTCGCGCTCGGGGCCCTCATGGCGGGCGGCAGCCTCGAACAGGTATCCGCGCTTCGCGCTTTCGGGCTGCCTCTGGGCGTCGCATTCCAGCTTCGTGACGACCTGCTTGGTGTGTTCGGCGACCCCGCCGTCACCGGCAAGCCCGCCGGCGACGATCTGCGCGAAGGCAAGCGCACCGTCATCATCGCTCTTGCGCGCGCGGCGCTTCCTGCCGGTGCCGTTCGACTCATCGACGAACTCCTGGGCGATCCGCTGTTGACTGACCACCAGATCTCGACGTTGCAGGCGACAATTCGCGAGAGTGGCGCCGTTGAGACGACCGAACGCATCATCGCGCGCTCGGTCGACGAGGCGATTACCGCGCTCGAGGATGCTCCGCTCAGCCGCTCAGCGCGCGCCGAGCTCATCGGCCTCAGCGACCTCGTCACGCGCCGCGCGCACTGAGCGAGCCATCCGGCTCACGAGCCCAGAACGACTAGAAGGCGAGTGCCTGCGCGACGCGGCGCACTTCAGCCTTGCGACCCTCGCGCAACGCGGCGATCGGCGAAACCCCGAGAACTTCGTTGACCTCGAGCATCCACTGCATTGCTTCTTCATCGCTAAAGCCGTCGTCAGCCAGAAGCATGAGAGTTCCCCGCACGTCCTTTTGCGGCTCGCCCTCGTGCACGAACTCTTCGGGCACGACGAGAACCTTGTCGCGTCGCACCGCGAGCAAGTGTCGATCTTCAAACAATCGATGCACTTTGCCGGGGCTCAGATCGAGCATCTCGACGAGGTCAGGAACGGTCAACCATCGGGCGGATTCTGCGGGCACTCCTCAAGCGTGCCATGACTTCAGCGGCGCGCGCTCCCCCGCTTAATGTTACGAACATGTAAACTGGTGCACCATCTTCCCCATTGGTACACGTGCGTTGTAGCCTGTCACAGAGGCATGGGGGAATCCGCACGCGCCTGACGGGCGTACACGGTAACTGCGAAGGGCCGGAGACGATGAGCGAGACTGACCGCGCTGCTGACACCGCGCACAGCCCGCTGGGGGCATCGCACTCCGCCGACCGCGCCCGCTCCGTGTTCGCTGGGCTCACGGCGCGCTCCAGCGTCGTCGAGCCGGCTGGCGCGACGACGCTCACCCCGCGCCGACCCGGCGAGCTCACGCGTCGAGCCCGCTCGACCGCATTCACGGCTGTTCCCGTCGTGCTGACGGGTGCCATTGCCCTGGGCCTCGGACTCACAGGCCCTGTCGACCCTGCGTACGCCCGCAAGCCGCTCCCGCCGAAACCCGAGCAGGCGCCCGCGCCGCTCGGTCTGCGCACGGCCCTCTCGCAGATCGGTGCCGCGCTGGTGCCCGGCGGGCTCGCGACGCAAGCTGTTGCCTCGAGCGCAGCGCCCGCCGTCTACACCGTGACCGCGGGAGAAACCGTCAGCAGCATCGCACAACGGTTTGGTCTCTCAACAGCATCGGTGCTCGCCCTCAACGGACTGTCGTGGAAGTCGACGATCTTCGCCGGACAAGTGCTCGCCCTTACCTCGGCGCCCGTGAAGACCACGGGGACGCCCGCACCGACGACGTCGGCGGGGCGTTACCGCATCGAAAAGGGCGACACCATCTCGGCGCTCGCCGCCCGCTTCGGTCTCGCTGCCCAGTCGATTCTTGACGAGAACGGCCTCTCCTGGTCGAGCATTATCTACCCGGGTCAGACGATAGTTATTCCCGGCCGTGTGCCGCATGCCGCTCCCGCGCCCGCGCCCATCGTCGGCCGCAGTGCCGACGCTCCGGTCGCGCCGCGCGGAGCATCCACCGACACCGACATCGACGCCGAGGCGTCGTTGACCGCGGCATCGATCGCGGCCGTCGTGTCGGCCATGCCGATCATCGAGCGCCCCGCGCTTCCCTCAACATCACGGTCGAGCGTTCCCGGAGCTCCCTCTGCGGGTTCGCCGGCGGCGCCCCCCAGCGGAGGCTCGGTCACTCCGCTTACTGCTGAGATGCGCACGCACGCGATCACGATCATCCAAGTCGGCCGCGAATTGGGCGTACCCGAGTACGGCATTGTCATCGCTCTTGCGACAGCAATGCAAGAGTCGTCGCTGCGCAATCTCTCGTGGGGAGATCGTGACTCCGTGGGTCTCTTCCAGCAGCGTCCGACCTCCGGCTGGGGCACTGCGGAAGATCTGCAGATTCCGAGTCACGCCGCCACGCTTTTCTACGTCGGCAGGTCGGGCTACACGCGGGGGCTCCTCGACATCTCTGGTTGGCAAAGCATGAGCCTCACGCGCGCCGCGCAAGCAGTCCAGATCTCCGCATACCCCGATGCGTATGCCAAGTGGGAAGCAAGCGCGTGGGCCTGGTACTTCGACCTGACGTAATCCACGCGTCCCCGGCGCGCGTGGCACCGGGAACGCCCGGGCACGGCGACTTAGACTGACCCCGTGAGCACCTCGACGACCGATCCCCTTATCGGCCGCCTGATCGACGGTCGATATCAGGTTCGCTCACGAATCGCTCGCGGTGGCATGGCCACGGTGTA
>JAYUKK010000150.1:0-3491 GCA_043764515.1 Microbacterium sp. | reverse complement strand
CCCCGGATGGGTCAGTCACCCGCGCAGGCTAGGCCCGCGGCGACCCCGGCCGCGCCCCGAAGAGCGCGGCGCGAGGACTACGGCTTGACGGTCGCGATGTTGACGACGCGCGGGGCGCGCGCGATGACCTGCGCGATCTCGCGGTCACCGATGGCTCGCTTCACGGCCTCGGATGCCCGGGCCAGCGCCTCAAGCTCGTCGTTGCCGATCGTGGGGCTCACCTCAAACTTGTCGCGCATCTTGCCGTCGACCTGCACGATGGCCGTCACCGACTCGTCGATGAGCAGCATCGGGTCGGCCTTCCGCCAGCCCGCGAACGCGACGAGCCCGTTGCGGCCAGCGGCGTCGTCGCGCTTGCCGAGGCGATCCCACATGTCTTCAGCCGTGTAGGGCGCGAAGAGCGAGAGCGCGATGGTGACAACCTCGACGGCCTCACGCACGGCCGCATCGGCCGGGCCCGCGCCCGTATCAACGGTCTTGCGAATGGCGTTGACGAGCTCCATCGTGCGCGCGACGGCGACGTTGAACTTGAAGGCCTCGATCAGCCCCGGAACCTCGGAAAGGAATCGGTGCGTCACCCGGCGCAGAGCCTGGTCACCCGTGGCCGGGTCGGCACCCACCGGCGACGTCACGTCGCCCGAGAGTCGCCAGGCGCGGGCCAAGAACTTCTGCGAGCCCGTGACCGACACGTCGCGCCAGTCGATGTCGTCTTCGGGCGGGCCGGCGAAGGCCATGGTGAGGCGCACGGCGTCGACGCCGTAGCTGTCGAGCTCTTCGGTGAAGTAGACGAGGTTGCCCTTCGACTTCGACATCTTGGCGCCATCGAGAATGACCATGCCCTGGTTCAGCAGCGCACTGAAGGGCTCGGTGAAACTCACGTAGCCGAGGTCGAAGAGCACCTTGGTGATGAAGCGCGCGTAGAGCAAGTGCAGAATCGCGTGCTCGACGCCACCGACGTACTGGTCGACCGGAGCCCACTTCTCAGCCTCAGCCGGGTCGAAGGCCTGCGTGCTGTCGCTCGGGTTCAAGAACCGCAAGAAGTACCATGACGAGTCGACGAACGTGTCCATCGTGTCGGTATCGCGGCGTGCCGGGCGACCGTCGGGCGTGGTCGTCTCGACGAACGAGGCAACACCACCGAGCGGCGAGGTGCCCTTCGGCTTCATGTCGATGCCGGCAGCATCGGGCAAAAGCACCGGCAGAGCATCCAGCGGCACGGGAACTTCGGTGCCGTCGTCGGTGTACATGATCGGAATCGGCGTGCCCCAATAGCGCTGGCGGCTGATGAGCCAGTCACGAAGGCGATAGGTCTTGGATGCCCGCCCCGTGCCGCGCTCTTCCAACAGCTCGATCGCCCGCTTGATGGCGTTCGACTTGCTGAGGCCGTCGAGCGAGCCCGAGTTGATCATGCGGCCGTCACCAGTGAGCGCTTCGCCGGTCGCGAGGGGATCGAGGCCAGGGATCTCCCCCGACTCGAGCATCTCAGGGGTGATGACGGGGATCGCGCCGGTTACGGGAGCATTCGTATCCACCACGACCGTCACCGGCAGACCGTGCGCGCGCGCGAAGTCGAGGTCGCGCTGGTCGTGCGCGGGCACAGCCATGATGGCGCCGTGGCCGTAGTCGGCGAGCACATAGTCGGCAGCCCACACCGGGATGCGCTCGCCCGTGACCGGGTTGATCGCGAAGCGGTCGAGGAAGACGCCGGTCTTCTCGCGCGACGTGTCTTGGCGGTCGATCTCGGTCTTCTTCTGCACCTCATCGAGGTAGGCCTGGAAGGCCATGCGCACCTCGGGGGTCGAGCCCGCGGCGAGCTCGGCCGCGAGGTCGCTGTCGGGCGCGACGACCATAAAGGTCGCGCCGAAGAGCGTGTCGGGGCGCGTCGTGAAGACGGTGACCGGGCTGTGGTGACCCTCGATGACGAAGTCAACGTCGGCGCCCGTCGAGCGGCCGATCCAGTTGCGCTGCATCGTGAGCACCTTCGACGGCCACGAGCCCTCGAGCTGGTTGAGGTCGTCGAGCAAACGGTCGGCGTACTGCGTGATCGCGAAGTACCACTGCGTGAGCTTCTTCTTTTCGGCGATCGCGCCGCAGCGCTCACACGCGCCGTCGACGACCTGCTCGTTGGCGAGCACGGTCTGGTCGTTGGGGCACCAGTTCACCCAGCTGGCCTTGCGATAGGCGAGGCCCTTTTCGTACATCTTCAAGAACAGCCACTGATTCCAGCGGTAGTACTCCGGGTCGCTCGTGTGAAGCACGCGGCTCCAGTCGAAGCTCGTCGCATACCGCTGCATCGACGCCTTCTGCTGGGCGATGTTCTCGTAGGTCCACTCGCGGGGGTCGGCGCCGCGCTTGATCGCCGCATTCTCTGCCGGCAGCCCGAAGGAGTCCCACCCGATGGGGTGCAGCACCGTGAAGCCCTGCTGACGCCAATAGCGCGCAACGACATCGCCCAGCGCATACACCTCGGCGTGACCCATGTGCAGGTCGCCGCTCGGATACGGAAACATGTCGAGCACGTACTTGCGCGGCTTCGTGTCGGCGTTGTCGACCGTAAACGGCTGCAGCTCGTCCCAGATCGGCGCCCAGTGGGCTTCGATGCGGGTGGGGTCGTAGGCGTTCTCGTCGGGGTGCAGCTCGTCGGTCACGTCAGGGTCTCGATTCACAAGGGTGCGGGTGCCAGGGCAGAAATGCCAGATTACCGCGTGCGGTGCGCCGCATCCCCCGCGAGCGCGCGCAGCAGGGCCGCGGCCTTGAGCCGCATCTCGTCAACCTCCGCGAGCGGATCGCTTAGCACCGTCACGCCGCCTCCCGCGCCCACGGTGGCCGTGGCGCCCTCGACCACGATGCTGCGAATGACCATGGCCAGATCGGCGGTGCCGTCGGCGCCGAGGTAGCCGAAGGCTCCCGAGTAGATGCCGCGGGGGGCGCGCTCGAGCTCGGCGAGCAACTCGATGGCGCGGCGCTTGGGTGCGCCCGTCATCGAACCCGCGGGCAGACACGCGGCGACAGCATCCAGCACATCGAATCCTTCGCGCAATCGGCCTTCAACCGTGCTGACGAGCTGATGCACGTGCGCGTAGCTTTCTACCTCGAGCAAGCCCGTGACGGTGACCGAGCCAAGCTCGCTGATGCGCGAGAGGTCGTTGCGCATGAGGTCGACGATCATGAGGTTCTCGGCCTGCTCTTTGTCACTCGCCGCGAGCTCAGCGGCGAGCGCCGCATCGCGCACGGGGTCGGCGCTGCGCGGGCGCGTTCCTTTAATCGGCCGCGTCTGAACGATGCCGTCAGCGACGCGCAAGAACGTCTCGGGGCTCGCACTGACCAGCGTCGTGCCGCTGATGCTCACGAGGGCTCCGTGATGGGCTGGGCTCGAGCGGCGCAAACGCCGATAGATCGCCAGGGCGTCGAGGGGCTCGGCGTCTGCCGTCGAGACCGTCACCTGGGTGGTGAGACACAACTGGTAGGCATCACCCTCACGAATGGCGACC
>JAYUKK010000149.1:0-3498 GCA_043764515.1 Microbacterium sp. | reverse complement strand
GCCTCGGCGCGGTGCGCAATGTCGGCCACAACGTTGTCGAGGGCATCCGTAGCAGCCGGGACCAGAAAGGGCGATTTACCGGTTTCTTCGACTTTCTGAAGAAGGTGCCGAGCCCCGTCGCCAATAAGCGCGCGATGGAGTCGCTCATCAAGGCCGGGGCCTTCGACTCGCTGGGCGCCACGCGGCGAGCGCTGATGGAGATTCACGAGGGGGCCGTCGAGTCGGCTGTGAAAGAGAAGCGCGCCGAAGAAAACGGCGATATCGGATTTGATTTCGACAGTCTCTTCGATGAGCCCGAGCAGAGCGCCGGGCACGTGCCCGATCGACCCGAGTGGGCGAAGAAGGACAAGCTCGCTTTTGAACGCGAGATGCTCGGCCTCTACGTCTCTGACCACCCACTCGCGGGCCTTGAACGGGCTCTGGCACAGCACGCGGGCACGGGCATAGCGGAACTCAACGACAACCCCCCGGCCGACGGTGAGCAGGTGACGGTCGCCGGGTTGATCACGAGTGTGCAACATCGCGTTGCCCGTCAGTCAGGAAACCCGTACGGGATGATCACGCTCGAAGACTTCGGGGGCGAGATCAGCATCATGTTCCTCGGCAAGACCTATCTTGAGTTCGGTTCGCGTCTTGCGGCCGACAACATCGCGGTCGTTCGGGGCCGGGTCAATCACCGCGACGACGGGATCACTCTTCAGGCGATGACGCTTCAGCAGCCTGACTTTGGAGTCGCGACAGACAGCGGACCGTTGACCCTGACGGTGCGTGAGAACCGTGCCACCGTCGAGGTCGTGAGTGAGCTCGAAGCGGTCCTGTCGCGACACACCGGCACAACCGAGGTGCGCCTGCGCCTTCTTCGCGACGACTCGGCGCGCGTGTTCGAGCTGCCGCACCGCATCGAACCGTCGGCGGGATTCTTTGGCGAGGTGAAGAGCTTGCTCGGCCCTCGCGCGCTCACCTAGAGTTCAGCGCCGAGCGCTCGATAGGCGCGTTCGTGGTACAGCAGAGGCTCGTCCGGTTCACCGAGGGCCCCCTCGTCGATCTGCACCGCGATCATCGCGTTGCCCGCGACGGGGGTGCGAGCAACGATCGTGCCGACCATCCATGCCGTCACGTTCGTGAGAATCGGAAGCCCGTGCGGGCCGGGTTGCCAGTGGTCACCGTCAAACCGATGCGCGTTGTCTCCGGCCATGATCATGGCGACGGCGAAGTCGCCTTGCCCGAGCATGTGAATCGCCACGCGGTCGGTCTGTTCGATCGCGGGCCACGAGCTGGCGGTGCGCGCCATGTTGAACGTGGCGAGCGGCGGATTCGCCGCGAGAGACGCGAGCGAGGTCGCGGTGAAGCCCACCGGTTGTCCGTCAGGCGTGAGGGCGGTCACGACAGCCACTCCTGCCGCGTGGCGGCGGAAGGCCTGGGCAAAGGCGTCGAATCCGGTGGCGTCTGCTGCGGTGGTCATCACGGTCTATGCAACCGCATCAGTGCCCGGGTATTCCCGAGGCTGGCCGCGATTAGGCTGAACGGGTCATGATGCGAACTCTCGATCTGCGCGGGCAGGTGCTTTCTGCCGCCGACCTTCTCGCCCTCGTTCCGCGCGCCTCGAGCGACGTCGACTCGGCCGTCGACACGGTCAAGGCGTTGATTCAGGATGTCCGCGACCGTGGCAGCGCCGCCCTCCTCGACCAGGCCGAGCGCTTCGATCGCGTGCGCCCCGCCGCGATCCGCGTGCCTGTCGAGCAGTTGCGCGCCGCCGAAGCAGCCCTCGACCCTGCCGTGCGCGCGGCGCTTGAGTTGGCGATCGACCGCGTGCGTCGTACGAGCGCCGCCCAGGTTCCGGCCGAGCAGGTAACCGAGGTGGCACCCGGTGCGCGCATCGTGCAGCGGTGGCAGCCCGTGGCGCGCGTCGGCCTGTATGTACCGGGGGGCAAGGCCGTCTACCCGTCGAGTGTCGTGATGAACGTGGTCGCTGCGCAGGTGGCGGGCGTGCGATCGATCGCACTCGCGTCGCCGCCGCAGGCGGAATTCGCGGGGTCGGTGCACCCAACCATCCTCGGCGCGGCCGCATTGCTCGGGGTCGATGAGGTCTATGCCATGGGGGGCGCCGGAGCAATTGGCGCGCTCGCGTACGGCGTTGCTGACCTCGCTCTCGAGCCCGTTCAGGTCATCACCGGCCCTGGCAATCTTTACGTCGCCACGGCGAAGCGGGCGGTGAAAGGCGTTGTCGGGATCGACAGCGAGGCAGGCCCGACCGAGATCCTGATCATTGCCGATTCGACCGCCCGACCCGACTACGTGGTCGCTGACCTCATCAGTCAAGCCGAGCACGACGAACTGGCCGGTAGCGTGCTGGTCACGGACGATGCTGAGCTCGCCCGCGCCGTGCGCGAGGCGCTTCCGGCTGCCGTGTCCACGACGCGCCATCGTGAACGCGTCGTGATGGCACTCGAGGGCGCGCAGTCGACCATCGTGCTCGTCGACGATCTGACCCAGGCGGCGCGCTTCAGCAACGCCTACGGCCCAGAACACCTTGAGGTGCACGTCGCCGACCCGCAGACGCTGCTCCCGCACCTCGAGAGCGCGGGCGCGATCTTTGTGGGCGACCACACGCCCGTGAGCCTCGGTGACTACGTTGCTGGCTCGAATCACGTGTTGCCCACCGGCGGCCAGGCACGATTCGCCTCGGGCCTCGGCGCGTATACCTTTCTCCGCCCTCAACAAATCGTCGAGTACAGCCGTGACGCTCTCGCCGAGGTCGCCGCGCACGTCGGCGCGCTCAGCGACGCGGAGCAGTTACCGGCTCACGGCGACGCCGTGCGTGCACGGTTCCTCTAGGCTTGCCGCACCATGCACTGCCCCTTCTGCCGCTATTCCGATAGCCGCGTCATCGATTCCCGCACGAGCGATGACGGGCTGTCGATCCGACGTCGGCGGCAGTGTCCCGAGTGCGGCCGTCGCTTCAGCACGACCGAGACCGCGAGCCTCATGGTGATCAAACGCAGCGGGGTTGTCGAACCGTTCTCGCGCGAAAAGATCGTGCTGGGCGTTCGCAAAGCGTGCCAAGGGCGGCCTGTGACCGATGCCGATCTTGCACAACTCGCGCAAAAAGTCGAAGAGAATCTGCGCGCCACGGGAGCATCGCAACTCGACGCCAATGACATTGGTCTGGCGATTTTGCCCGAGCTGCGACAGCTCGACGAGGTCGCCTACCTGCGGTTCGCGAGCGTGTACCAAGCTTTCGAGAACCTCGACGACTTTGAATCGGCGATCACACAACTGCGCGTTGAGCGCGCGGAGCCGGCACCGGCCGCCGGTGCTGAGTAATCGCGACCGTGTACGAGTTTTTCTTCCGCACGATTCTTCGACGCATGGACCCCGAGCGGGCTCATCACCTCGCCGTGTTCGTCATTCGAGCGATCCCTGCACTGGGGCTCGCGAGCCTTGTGCGACGATTCACGCGGCCTGATCCCGCTCTCGCAGTGGAGGCCCTCGGATTAC
>JAYUKK010000148.1:0-3517 GCA_043764515.1 Microbacterium sp. | reverse complement strand
TACACCTACGTCGCCAACTAGGCACTGACGTAGCTAGCGAAAGTCACACACCATGACCGACAGCATTCAAGCGATCAGCGTGAGTCCCGATCCTGCCGCTTCCGCGCGCAAGGCCCGGACGATCGATGCCCTGACATCGCAGAGCAGCCTCCTTCTCGGAGTGCTCGTGATTCTCATCATCGTTTTCACGATCCTCGAACCGAAGTTCTTCTCGGTTGCAACGGCGAGCAACATCCTCACGGACTGGGGCTCGATTGTCTTGATTGCTGTCGGTCAGGCTTTCGTCATCATCAGTGGCGGCATCGACCTCTCGGTCGGTGCCGTCATCGGCCTCAGCGGCGTCGTTGCCGCGTGGACGATGGCCAATGTTCTGGGTCTCGACCAGACCGTCAAAGGCCAAGACGCGTGGGGCGGCTTGCTCGTCGGCGCCGCCGTCTCGGTCGGCGTGGGGCTGCTCGTCGGCCTCATCAACGCCTTTCTCATCAACTTCTTGAAGATCGTTCCCTTCATTGCGACGCTCTCGACCATGGGGGCTGCGCTTGGCCTTTCGGTCGTCATCTCGCAGGGTGCCCCGATCGGTAGCGCCAATGACTTCGCGCTCATCTCGTCGTTCTCGCCTCAGTGGAACCCCTTGTCGCCGGCACTTGTCGTGGTGATTGTCGTCATCACCGTGCTCGGCCTGTATCTGCACAAGGCGCGCGTTGGTTTGTACACCTACGCGATCGGCTCAAATGCCTTTGCCGCGCGTGCCGCCGGCATCAACGTCGCGCGTCACCTCACCTGGGTCTACGCGCTCTCGGGAGCCCTTGCTGGCCTGGCCGGCATCTATGTCTACATTCGCCTGGGCGCGGGATCACCCTCCTCCGGCACGGGTCGTGAACTCGACGCGATTGCTGCCGTCGTCATCGGTGGTGTCTCGCTCATGGGCGGCATCGGCCGCCTCTCGGGTGTCGTCATCGGCGCACTCATTTTGTTCACCGTGCAGTCCGGGCTCATCATGGTCGGAGTCGAGCCCGACTGGAAGAAGGTTGTCGTCGCCGTTCTCATCGCAGCAGCGGTGGCGGCTCAGGTACTGCGTAAGAGCGATGGGCGAAGCTGATGAACAACACGGTGATGTACGAAGCACACGACGTGTCGAAGAGCTACGGCTCAGTCACGGCGCTGACGGGGGCGAGCCTGCGTGTTCACGCGGGCGAAGTGGTTGGGTTGGTGGGCGACAACGGGGCCGGAAAGTCGACCTTGGTCAAGGTGCTCTCCGGCGCCCACCAGCCCAGCTCCGGTCGCCTTGAGCTCGATGGTGTCGAACACGTCTGGGGCTCGCCGCGCGAGGCGCTCGAGGCAGGAATCGAGACCCTCTACCAAGACTCGAGCCTCGCACCGCACCTGACGGTGTCGCAGAACCTCTTCCTCGGCCGCGAGATCATGAGCCCGGGCATCCTGGGCAAGCTGGGGTTCATCGCACGACGCCGCATGGAGAAAGAGGCGCACGACGACCTCGAGCGCGTCGGCATTGCGGTGCCCGCGTCGAGTCGGCCCGTCGCAGCGCTGTCGGGCGGTCAACGTCAGGCAGTGGCCATCGGCCGTGCCGTGTCGTGGGCTCGCAAGGTCATCATTCTTGACGAGCCGACCAACCACCTCGGAGCGCGTCAGGCCGGTGAAGTTCTCAACGTCATCAGGGCGGCCAAGGCCAAGGGGCTGGGCGTCATCTTCATCTCGCACACCCTGCCGCACGTTCTCGAAGTGACCGACCGCATCGTCGTGCTTCGCCTCGGGCGCATTGTGCGTGACGCACCCACGTCTGAGTTCACTCCCGACTCGCTCATCGCGGCGATCACGGGTTCGGCCGACGCCGAGCCCACGACTGACGCGTGACGGGCGCTTCTCCCGCTCACGATTCGTCGACGACACGCGTCTGTGTCATCGGCGAGTCGATCGTCGATATCGTGCGCTCGGGCGACTCGGTCGTCGAGCACGCGGGCGGCAGCCCCCTGAACGTCGCGGTCGGGGTTGCGCGCCTCGGTCTCGCGGTCGATGTTGTGACCTATCTGGGTGAGGATGCTCACGGCACCTGGCTGCGCTCGCACCTCGAGGCGAGCGGAGTGCAGAGCGTGCACTCGGCGACGGGCATCGGTCGCGCGACATCCACGGCGAACGTCACGCTCGACGCCGAAGGCTCGGCATCGTATGTGTTCGACATGCACTGGCAACTGCCGGATTCCTTCGCCGTCGCACCCGCGACGCGCCTGATTCACACGGGCTCGATCGCGACGGTGCTCGAACCGGGCGCGACGCAGGTTGAGGCGCTGATTCGCGCGCACGCCGCGGGGGCCTTCGTCACATACGACCCGAACCTGCGCCCCCAGATCATGGGCTCGGTTGAGCGCGCTCGCAAGCGCGTTGACGATTTCTGCTCGATCGCACAGGTCGTGAAGGCCAGTGCTGAAGACCTTGCCTGGGCCTACAACTCGCTCTCGCTCGTCGAAGCGGCGCAGCTGCTGTTGAGTCGCGGCCCGGCCCTTGTGATTGTCACCGATGGGGCAGGCGCGACGATCGCGGTGTCACACGCGGACGTGACGACGTTCGCGCCGCCGAAAGTCGACGTGGTCGACACGATCGGTGCGGGCGACTCGCTCATGGCGGGCATCATCGCGTATCTCGTCGATCACGGGGTCGTCGATCAGTTCGTTGATGATCGCGAGCAGGCGCTCGCCTCGATCGATGTTGCCGCGATGATGTCGTTCGCGGCGCGCTGTGCGGCGATCACGGTGTCGCGCGCGGGTGCGCAGCCGCCGTGGCGGCACGAGCTCGACTGACGCTTTCAGCTCGTCGAGAAGCGGGCTACTCGGCGGTGGCGCCGGGCGTTGACTCGAGGTCGACTAGGTCGATCAGGGTCGTCGCGCCACCGTTGATCCATGGGGAAATCGCGGCGTTGAAGGCGGCGCAGTGTGCGGTGCTGAGGTGCATCGCGAAGGCCGCTTCGTTCTCATATTCTTCGAAGATGACGTAGGTGTGGGGGTCGTCTACACGAGTCGTCGGCGCGAAGAGTCGATTGCCGTTCTCGGCGCGAACCGCCCGCGCATACTCGACCACGAGTTGGCGAACCACCTCAGAGCCGGAGGGCGCAACGGTGAATTGCGCGAGAAGGACCTTCTTCACTCGACCACTCTAGCGAGTTTTGCGAGAACCTTCTCGCAACTTTCCTCGACAGTGCCGCGTCGGCCGCAGATCGCCGCGAAACGGAGTTCTAGCCCAGCTGGTACAACGCAAACGCGAGCGAGAAACCGAGCGCCGACCAGAGCCCCGTGAACGAGCGATCGGCCGCAAACGCCTCGGGAATCATCGTGTTGGCGATCATCGCCAGAATGCCGCCTGCCGCGATCGTCGTGACCGCCGCCACGGCTTCAGGCGGTGCGCTCGCGAGCAACACGAAGCCGAGCATCGCGGCCACGCCGGAGATGAGCGCGATGCCGCCCCACACGCCGAAGACGTAGCGGGCGCTGCGGCCCTCGTGCTTCAT
>JAYUKK010000147.1:0-12415 GCA_043764515.1 Microbacterium sp. | reverse complement strand
CTTCCACTAACCCGCGCATCCGTTGCACCAACGATCGAAGGGCTCGCCACATGGCGGGCCCTTCGTCGTTCACCCGGCGGCTCGATTGACCGAGGATGCCTCGCCAGTTTTCGGCTCTTTGGGGGTGCATTCGGAGCGTCGCGAGACGGCTGGCGCTCTGACGGTGACGTAGACTGACGATGTCCCCGCCACCCGCCACGAGAGGTCTCCGGTGCGTTCCAACCGACGTCTTCGATTGACGGCGATCCCCCTCGCCCTCGTCTCCACGGTCGCCCTCGCGGGTTGCACCACACAGATGCAGCTCGGCTGGTTGCCCACCGAACCCGGCACGACCAATCAGGTCGACCGGGTGATCGGTCTCTGGGTCACCTCGTGGATCGTGTTGCTTGTCGTGGGTGTCATCACGTGGGGCCTCATCATCTGGGCCGCGATCGTGTACCGCCGTCGCAAGGGCCAGACAGGCCTCCCGGCCCAGCTGCGCTACAACATGCCGATCGAGGCGTTCTACACCGTTGTGCCGCTCATTCTCGTGCTCGGGTTCTTCGCCTTCACGGCGCGCGATCAGGCGGCAATCGAAGAGCCCTTCGCAGAACCGGACGTCGTGATTGAGGTCTACGGCAAGCGCTGGGCCTGGGACTTCAACTACATCAGCGATGACGTTTACTCCGCCGGAATCCAGGCGCAAGAGACGGGCCCGAACAACACGATTGACCCCGAAAGCCTTCCGACGCTCTACCTGCCGGTCGGCCAAAAGGTCGAAATCCGCATTGAGTCGCGCGACGTCATCCACTCATTCTGGATCGTTGACTTCCTTTACAAGAAAGACATGATTCCGGGGGAGAACGAGACCAATTACTGGTACTTCATCCCCGAGAAAGAGGGCAGCTACACCGGCAAGTGCGCCGAGTTGTGCGGCGAGTACCACTCGCTGATGCTCTTCAACGTCGAGGTCGTCTCGCAAGCCGAATATGACGCCCAGATGCAAGAACTGCGAGACGCGGGCAATGTCGGCCGCCTCGGCCCCGAGTACAACACGAACACGAACCTGCCGGGAACCACCGGCGCAACCGAAGAGGAGTGAGCGGCTCATGACCACGACCGCACCTCGCCCAAGCGTCTCGGGCCCCGCGCCGGAACACGTGTCGCCCACCGTTCGCCGCAAGGGCAATGTGCTTGTCGGGTGGATCACGACGACCGACCACAAAACGATCGGGTATATGTACCTGATCACGTCATTCGTATACTTCCTCATCGGCGGCGTGATGGCCCTCGTGATTCGTGCGCAGCTGTTCGCGCCGGGCCTCGAGATCGTCGCGACCAAAGAGCAGTACAACCAGCTCTTCACGATGCACGGCACGATCATGCTGCTCATGTTTGCGACGCCCCTCTTTGCCGGCTTCGCGAATGTGCTCATGCCCTTGCAGATCGGTGCGCCCGACGTTGCTTTCCCGCGACTGAACGCCTTCGCGTACTGGCTGTACTCCTTCGGGTCGCTGATCGCGGTGGCGGGCTTCCTCACCCCACAGGGTGCCGCGTCGTTTGGATGGTTCGC
The DNA here is from genome assembly GCA_043764515.1 of Microbacterium sp. Lineage (GTDB taxonomy): Bacteria > Actinomycetota > Actinomycetes > Actinomycetales > Microbacteriaceae > Microcella. The sequence goes on along the minus strand of JAYUKK010000147.1, from coordinate 10,863 downwards.
CTACGCCCCACTCTCGAGTCAAACATTCACGCCCGGATACGGCGGGAACATGTGGGTCTTTGGCCTCACTCTGAGCGGCTTCGGAACCATCCTCGGTGCGGTGAACTTCATCACCACGATCATCACGATGCGTGCTCCGGGTATGACGATGTGGCGGATGCCGATCTTCACGTGGAACACCCTCGTGACGTCGCTTCTCGTTCTCATGGCCTTCCCGGTGCTCGCGGCATCGCTCTTCGCCCTCGGTGCGGACCGCATGTTTGGCGCCCATATCTTCGACGCGGCCACCGGCGGCGCCATTCTGTGGCAGCACCTGTTCTGGTTCTTCGGGCACCCCGAGGTGTATATCTTGGCTCTGCCGTTCTTCGGCATCGTCTCGGAGATCATTCCGGTGTTCAGCCGCAAGCCGATCTTTGGCTACAAGACGCTCGTCTACGCGACGATTGCCATTGCGGCTCTGTCGATGACGGTGTGGGCCCACCACATGTACGTCACGGGCTCGGTACTCCTGCCGTTCTTCGCTCTCATGACGATGCTCATCGCCGTTCCGACGGGTGTGAAGATCTTCAACTGGATTGGCACAATGTGGCGAGGGTCCGTGACGTTTGAGACCCCAATGGTCTTTACGCTGGGCTTCCTCATCACGTTCGTCTTCGGCGGACTCACGGGCGTGATCCTCGCCTCGCCGCCGCTCGACTTCGCGGTCTCTGACTCCTACTTCGTCGTCGCGCACTTCCACTACGTGGTGTTTGGCACAGTCGTGTTCGCGATGTTCGCGGGCTTCTACTTCTGGTGGCCGAAGTGGACCGGCAAGATGCTGAACGAGCGCTTGGGCATGATCCACTTCTGGACGCTCTTCATCGGATTCCACGCGACCTTCCTCGTGCAGCACTGGCTCGGTGTGATCGGTATGCCGCGTCGATACGCGACCTACCTGGTTGACGACGGCTTCACGTGGATGAACCAACTGTCGACCTTTGGCTCGATTCTGTTGGCGGCCTCGATGATTCCGTTCCTGCTCAACGTGTACATCACGGCGCGTCGGGCTCCGCTGGTCACCGTCAACGACCCGTGGGGCTACGGACGCTCGCTTGAGTGGGCGACCTCGTGCCCGCCGCCGCGTCACAACTTCACGTCGATCCCGCGCATTCGCTCGGAGTCGCCGGCCTTTGACCTCAACCACCCTGAGGCCAGCCTTCCGCTCGGGATCAGCGCCACGAACAACACGACGGTCGCTGATCACGCCGATGGTCAGACGAAGTAGCGGGAGCGAACGATGAAAACCAACATCAATCTCTTCTGGATTCTTGCGGCATTCTTCGCGCTTCTCGCCACGGTCTACGTGGTCTGGGAGATCATCGCGGTTGGCCGGGTCGAGTGGGTCGGCGCCGTGGCTATTGGCCTCTGTGCGGTGCTCTCGCTGTTCATCGCGTTCTACCTCCGACTCGTCTACCGCAATCAGGGCGGCGAGCTCGCGGAAGATCGTCTCGACGCCGAGATCGATGATGGCGAAGCCGAGCAGGGCTTCTTCTCGCCGTGGAGCTGGTGGCCGGTCGCCCTGGCTGCGGGAGCAGCGCTGGTGTTCTTGGGGCTCTCGATCTCCTTTTGGATCGTCGCGTATGCAGTTCCGCTCGCGCTCATCGCACTCGTCGGCTGGGTCTACGAGTACTACCGCGGCAACTTCGGTCGCTGATCGTGGTCGTGCGCCGGGCAGCTGCGGCGGACGCCGACGCCGTCTTCGACCTTCTCCGTCAACTCGGGGCAGCCTTCGTGCCGGTTCGCTCGGCGTTTGACGAAAGCTTTGCGGCGATTCTCGTCGGGGGCAATGACGATGCGCTTCTCCTTGTCGCCGAGAATCCTGAGGGCGTCGTTCGCGGCTATGCCCTGACAACGATCACACGGCTGCTCTCGACCAATGGGCTCTCTGCACAGTTGCAAGAGATCGCTGTCGATGAAGACGCTCGCGGACTCGACCTGGGAACTGCGCTGGTGCACGAGGTCGAAGCGGAATGCATCCGTCTCGGAGTGCGTCAGCTGACGGTGGCTGCGAGACGGGCCGGTGGCTTCTATGACCGCCTTGGCTACTCGCAGAATGCCGAGTACATGCGCCGGGTGTTCTGACCGCAGGAGGGCCTCATGAGCCTCGTCCTGGTCACCCCGCGGCTTGTGATCAGCCCGATCGGTGCCGATGACATCCCGGTGTTCGTGGCGTATCGTCGCGTCGCCGACGTGGCCCGGTACCAGTCGTGGGACACGGACTACTCGATCGTGGATGCCGAGGCCCTCGTGGCGGCTCAGCCGACGTCGGGCATCCCGGAGCCAGGGGAATGGGTGCAACTCGGTCTGCGGGTTGCTGCAGCCCCTGGAGACCCCCGCGTGCTGGTGGGCGACGTCGCCGTGGGCAGCGACGTGGTTCAGCCCGACAGCTACGAACTGGGGGTGACGCTCGCCCCCGCGCACCAGGGTCGGGGCTATGCCGCAGAGGCCCTCGCGACGGTGATCGACTGGCTCATGAGCGAGCGCGGAGCGCATCGCATCGTGATGCAGGGCGATTCCCGCAACACCGCGGTGCTGGCGCTCATGCGTCGGCTCGGGCTCCGCCACGAGGATGTGATCCTCGAGGGCGACTGGTTCAAGGGGGAGTGGACGACGCTCGAGCGCTTCGCTCTGCTCCGGCGGGAGTGGGCGGCGCGCTGAGCCCGGCAGCTTGGCCCCACGGCGCACGAGAACGGCCCCGCCTCCCGAAGGAGAGCGGGGCCATTCGTCGTTGGGAGAGCTAGTGCTTCTGCGACTCGATTTCGTTCATCGTGACCGGCGCGATGCGGTCTTCAAAGAACCAGCGCGACAGACCAGCGCGAACACGCTGCGTCACCGTGATCTTGCCGTCGTCGTTCGGACGAATCATGAGCGGCTGGTACTCATCGAAGCTCACCAAGCGCCAGCGCTCAAAGTCATCGAGCTGCTCGTGCACCTCGATGTACTCACCACCTGGCAGCCGCACGACACGACCGGACTCGAAGCCGTGCAAGGCAATCTCGCGGTCCTTTCGCTGCAGCGCGAGGCAGACGCGCTTCGTGATGAAGTACGCGATGAACGGCCCGATGAGGGTCGCGAACTGCAGCGAGTGAATCACGCCTTCAATCGACAACCGGAAGTGTGTCGCGATGATGTCCGAGCTCGCGGCAGCCCAGAGGGCGGCGTAGAACGTGATGCCGGCAGCACCGATCGCCGTACGAACGGGGGCGTTGCGCGGACGTTCGGCGATGTGGTGTTCGCGACGGTCTCCCGTCACCCATGCCTCGAAGAACGGGTACAACGCCACGGCCGCAATGAAGATGAGCAACCCCACGAGCGGGATGAGCACGCCGAACGCCCAGGTGTAGCCGAAAGGGTCAACCACATCGAGGTTCGGTGGGATCAGGCGAAGTGCACCGTCGGCGAAGCCGATGTACCAGTCGGGCTGTGTACCGGCCGACACGGGGGACGGGTCATATGGTCCGTAGTTCCAGATCGGGTTGATCGTGAAGAACGATGCGATGAGCATGATGACGCCGAAGACGATGAAGAAGAACCCTCCAGCCTTCGCGGCGAATGCGGGGAGCACCGGGGCACCGACGACGTTGTCGTTGGTGCGACCAGGCGCCGCGAACTGGGTGTGCTTGTTGACGATGAGAAGCACCATGTGAATGCCAATGAGCGCGATGGTGATCGCGGGCAGAAGCATGATGTGCAGCACGTAGAGACGCGGAATGATGTCGGTTCCGGGGAACTCATCGCCGAAAAGCAGGTACGAAATCCAGGCACCCGCTACCGGTACGGCCTTGATCATGCCGTCGATGATGCGCAGTCCATTGCCCGAAAGCAGGTCATCGGGGAGCGAGTAGCCGGTGAAGCCCAGTGCCATCGCCATGATGAACAGCAGGAAGCCGATCACCCAGTTGAACTCGCGCGGCTTGCGGAATGCGCCCGTGAAGAACACGCGCAGCATGTGCAGACCGATCGATGCTACGAAGAGCAAGGCCGCCCAGTGGTGCACCTGCCGCATGAGCAGACCGCCGCGAATCTCGAACGAAATGTCGAGCGACGAGTGGTAGGCAACCGACATCGGGATGCCCTGCAGGGGAACGTAGGACCCGCTGTACTCGACCTCCGTCATAGAGGGGTCGAAGAAGAACGTCAAGAACGTTCCGCTCAGCAGGATGACGATGAAGCTATAGAGCGCCACCTCGCCGAGCATGAACGACCAGTGGTCGGGGAAGATCTTGCGGCCGAGGGCCTTGACCGCGGTTGATGCGCTCGTGCGCTCGTCGACGTAATTGGCCGCCCATCCCGTGAACCGCATACCGCGCCCTGGCGCAGTTTCGGCCGACGGTGCCGGCGGGGTCACAGTGGTACTCACAGCGCACGCTCCCAAAAGCTAGGACCCACAGGTTCGTTGAAGTCGCTTTGCGCGACGAGGTAACCCTCTTCATCCACAGTGATCGGGAGCTGGGGAAGGGGGCGGGCCGCCGGCCCGAAGATGACCTTGCAGTGATCGGCAACGTCAAACTGGGACTGGTGGCACGGGCACAGCAGGTGGTGTGTCTGCTGTTCGTACAGCGCGACGGGGCAACCGACGTGAGTACAAATCTTTGAGTAAGCAACGATGCCGTCGTATGACCAGCTCGCGCGGTCTTCGCGCTCATTGAGCTCGTCGATGGGCAGACGCATCAGGAGAACGGCGGCTTTGGCCTTTTCTTCGAGACGGTGCGACTCGAGTTCGGCGAGACCCTCGGGAATGACATGGAACGCCGATCCGATCGTGACCTCAGAAGCCTTGATCGGAGTGCCTGAGGGGTCGCGTGTCAGGCGCGTTCCGGCCTCCCACATCGTGTGCTTGAGAAGGGCGACGGGGTCTTCAGCAGGTGCGAGATCACGGAAGAGGGCGATCGCCGGAATCGGGGTCGCGATGACGGCGCCGATGAGCGAAGTGCGCACGAGGCTGCGGCGGGTGAAGCCCGACTCGGCGTTTGCCTCGCTGAAAATCTCGACAGCCCGTTCACGGGACTCATCACTGCCGCGCGTCGGGTGCCGCTGTTCGACGAGCTCGTGGCCATGCATGAGGGCCTTCGACCAGTGCACCGCACCGATGCCGACTCCGAGCAGGCCGAGCGTGATGCCGATGCCCAGGAACATGTTGTTGAGACGGATCGAGCCCGGGTCAAGCTTGTCGATGGGGAACAGGATGTACGCCGCGACCGCAAGCACGCTGCCCAGGACCGAGAGGAAGAACAGCGCGCTGATCGTGCGCTCCGCCTGCCGCTCTTTCTTGGGGTCGAGGTCGGTGACGCGCAGCCGCTCCGGCGGGAAGCCCGGGTTGGGGATGCGATCGGTGCGCACGACCGCGACAGCGGGTGCGGGGGCCGAATGATCCTGCTGCTGTGCGACAGCCGTGCCCGCGGTTTCGCCGCTGTCAGCGCTGTCGTGTGCGTCAGCCAATGGTCGTCCTTTCCTCGAAGTGCGTGCAGGCCTAGTTGGACTTCGCGGTGAGCCAGATGGTCACACCGACGAGAGCGCCAAGGCCGAAGATCCAGATGAAGAGGCCCTCAGAGACGGGGCCGAGCGCACCGAGGTCCCAGCCGCCGACCGAGGGGTTCTCTTGCACGTAAAGGAGGTACGTAATGATGTCGTTCTTGTCTTCGGGGGTGAGGTTGAGGTCACTGAAGACCGGCATGTTCTGCGGTCCGGTGACCATTGCGCCGTAAATGTGCACGGGGTCGACGCCGGCAAGGCCGGGTGCCCACTTGCCCTCGGTCAAGGCCCCACCGGCGCCTGCCACGTTGTGGCACATGGCGCAGTTGATGCGAAAGAGTTCGGCGCCGTGGGCAGCGTCGCCGTCACCGGCGATGTAGCGGTCAGGCGGAACAGCAGGACCGGGGGCGAGTTCGGCGACCCAGGCCGCCATTGCGTCGATCTGGGGTTGCGAGAACTGAACGGGCTTGACCTCTGCCTGCGGGCCGGACGCTGCCATCGGCATGCGGCCCGTACCGACCTGGAAGTCGACCGCGAGGGCACCCGCTCCGATGAGCGTCGGGCCAGCGGCCGTGCCTTCGGCGTTCATGCCGTGGCAGCTGGCGCAGTTCGCGGCGAAGAGCTTGCCGCCTTCGTCGATCAGCTCGGCACTCGCAGCAGTGGTCTCGGCCGTGGCTGTCGTGGTCGCGAGAGCGTAGGCACCACCGGTAGCCAACAGGCCAACGACGAGGAGAGCCGTGGTCGCGAGCGGGTGGCGACGGCCAGCGCGGCGGGTGGATGCAGGAGTGGGTGCCATGGTGAGGTGCGTCTCGATTCTGCGGATCATTGAAGGACGTAGATGACGAGGAACAGGCCGATCCAGACCACGTCAACGAAGTGCCAGTAATAGGAGACCACGATGGCGCTCGTCGCGTCCCTATGAGTGAACGTCTTCACGGCGTATGCGCGGCCGATCACCAGCAGGAACGCAATAAGGCCGCCCGTGACGTGAAGGCCGTGGAAGCCCGTGGTGAGGTAGAACGCGGAGCCAAAAGCGTCGGAATCAAGCGTGACGTACTCGCTCACGAGAACCGAATACTCGTAAACCTGGCCCACAACGAAGAGTGCACCCATGGCGTAGGTCAAGAAGAACCACTCGACCATGCCCCACTTCACGGGGCTCCACCCCGTGCGCTTCGCCTGGAGGCGCTCAGCGGCAAACACGCCGAACTGGCACGTCACACTCGACAACACGAGCACGATCGTGTTGAACGTTGCGAAGGGAATGTTGAAGAGGTCGGTGCCCGATTCCCACAATTGCGGCGACGTCGACCGAAGCGTGAAGTACATGGCGAAAAGCCCGGCGAAGAACATCACCTCGCTTCCGAGCCAGACGATCGTGCCGACGGCGACGACGTTCGGTCGGTTGATCGGAGGAGCGCTGAGCGAGCTCGAGAGAGAGGTACTGGTCACGTGTTCATTATGACCGATGAAACTGGGGGTTCTGGCCGGGCGACACCCCGGTTTCGCACGGGAAAGTAGCATCGAGGCATGTCGACGACCCCCACCTGGCCCCGAATTCTCACGCGCATGCTTGAAGGCGACGATCTCTCGATCGCCGAGGCCTCGTGGGCAATGGAACAAGTGGTCTCAGGGGAGGCTACCGAGGCTCAATTGGGCGGATTCTTGGTCGCCTTGCGTGCCAAAGGCGAGACGGTCGACGAGATCGTGGGCTTTCGGGATGCTGCGCTCCGGCATGCCCGTTCGATCGAGATCGACTCGATGGTGCTTGACATCGTCGGAACCGGGGGAGACCCGTACGGGGCCGTCGTGAACGTCTCGTCGGTGGCATCCATCGTCGTCGCCGCAGCGGGCGTGCCCGTGGCCAAGCACGGTAACCGGGCGGCGAGTTCGTCGTCGGGTGCATCCGACGTGCTCAGCGTGCTGGGCGTTGACATCGACCTCGAGCCCGAGCGCGTGGCGCAGGTCTTCGGCGAGGTGGGGCTCACGTACCTCAACGCGGCAGTATTTCACCCGGGTTTTCGGCACGCGGGGCCTCCGCGGCGCCAACTCGGCATCTCGACGGTCTTCAACATCCTCGGCCCGCTCTGCAACCCCGCACGGCCGGAGGCCTCCGCGGTTGGGGTCGCGAGCCTCGACCGCGTGCCGCTCATGGTCGGCGTTTTTCGCACGCGTGGAGCGACTGCGCTGGTGTACCGCGGCGACGACGGCATCGACAAGATCACGACGACGGGCCACAGCCACATCTGGGAGGTCTCGCGCGGGTTTGTCACCGAACACGACCTCGACCCTCGCGAGCTCGGCATTGCAACCGCGCAGATCGACGACATTCTGGGCTCGACGCCCGAGCACAACGCTGGCCTTGCCCGGGCCGTGCTCGCTGGCGACACCGGGCCCGTGCGCGACATCGTGCTGGTCAACGCGGCAGCAGGACTCGTCTCGTACCGCCTCGCGCTCGACCCAGAGCAGTTGCGGCGCCCCTTGGTTGAACGGCTCGCTGAGCAGCTGGTTGTGGCAGCGGAGGCGATCGATTCGGGGGCGGCGGCCGCGAAACTCGAGGCGTGGGCGGCGGCAACACAGCGGCACGCGAGCTAGCGCGTTCGCGCCGGGTTACAGGGGCACGGCCTCGCTGCGCGGGAGCATTCCGAGCCCCTCGATCACCTCGAAGACCAGCTGGGTCTCGACGTGGCGCACGTGCGGATGCGTCGTGAGGTGCTCCAGAACGAGCTCACGCAGGGCTGAGGCCGACGCAACGGCAACGTGCAGCAGGTAGTCGTCGGCTCCGGCGACGTGAAAGGCCGTGAGCACGTTGGGCAGCGTGCGAGCGCGCTGTTCGAAGGCGCGCACCTGCTCGCGGCCGTGCGTGCCCAAGCGCACCGTGATGAGCGCCTGGAGGCTGAGGCCGAGCGCGGCGGGGTCGATGTCGGTTCGAAACCCGCGTATGACGCCGCGGTCGCGCAGCGACCTCAAGCGCTGTGTGCAGGTCGACTCGGCAATGCCCGCGCGTGCGGCGAGCGCCGCGTTGGTGAGCCGGCCGTTGCGTTCGAGTTCGGTAAGCATTGTGAGGTCGATGGCGTCGAGGGATGCGGGCTGCGGGTTCTGCGGAGATCTGGCGTCGAGCATCCCGCCAGCATGAAGCATGCGCGCGTGCAGAGTCAATGACCGTGCGTTCTGCGGCAGAGGTGTATTCAGACCGCAGACTGCGCCAGAATCGCGGCATGTCGAGCACTGGCGCTTCTGACCCTGCAGTTGCTTTCGAGACCCTCGCGGTGCACGCGGGGCGCGACGATCTCACGGCGCTGGGGGTGCACGCGTTGCCGATCGACCTGTCGACGACGAATCCGCTGCCTGACATCGAGGTCGGGGGAGGGTCGTACGAGGCGATCGCGACGGGAGGGCACCCGACCGAGGGCGGCAACGTCTATGCACGCCTCTGGAACCCCACCGTTGCGCGCTTCGAGCGCGCGCTCGCGGTGCTCGAAGGCGCTGAAGAGGCAGTGGCGTTCGCCACCGGCATGGCGGCCTTCTCGGCGACGCTGCTCGCGGCGCTCAACCAGGGCAGGGGCCGGCACGTCGTCGCCGTGCGACCGATCTATGGCGGCACCGATCACTTGCTCGCGTCAGGCCTACTCGGCGCCGAGACGACCTACTGCGGGCCCGACGAGGTGGGCGACGCGATTCGCGATGACACGTGTCTCGTGGTCATGGAGACCCCGTGCAACCCCACTCTTGAGCTCGTTGACATCGCTGCCGTCGTCGCGGCGGCCGGCGACGTGCCGGTCATGGTCGACAACACCTTCGCGACGCCCGTGTTGCAGAACCCGCTCGCGCACGGCGCCGCGCTCGTGTTGCACAGCGCCACGAAGTATCTCGGCGGTCACGGCGATGCGATGGGCGGCGTCGTGGCGTCGAACGCCGCGTGGGCCGAGGCAATCCGCCCCGTGCGGGCCATCACCGGCGGGCTGCTGCACCCGCTTGGCGCCTACCTGTTGCACCGCGGCCTGCCGACTCTGGCCTTGCGCGTGCGCGCGCAGCAGGCGACGGCCGGGGAGCTCGCGACTCGGCTGCTCGATCACCCCGCTGTTGCGCGGGTGCACTACCCGGGGTTGTCCGGCGCCGACCCGCGGGGGCTTCTGGGTCAGCAACTGCGCGGCCCCGGGGCCATGCTGACTCTAGAACTCGCGGGTGGGTATGCCGCCGCCGAGCGCTTCATCGGTGGGCTGGGGCTCTTCACGCACGCCGTGTCGCTGGGGGGCGTGGATTCTTTGGTGCAGCATCCGGCATCGCTCACGCACCGGCCGGTGGCTCCAGATGCTCGCCCCGGCGCGGGCGTCGTGCGCTTGTCCATCGGGCTCGAGGCCGGGGTCGACCTCTGGCGCGACCTCGAGGCCGCGCTCGCTCAGGTCTCGGCGACGTAAAGCCAGCGCCCGCCCTCGCGCCTGAAGGTGCTGCGTTCTCGCTGTGACCCGCGAGTGTCGGGGGAGCGCCAGAACGCCTCGAACTCCACCTCGCCGTGCGTGTCGAGCGGGCCGCCGGCCGAGCGATGGAGGATGTCGAGCCGGTACCAGCGCAGCTCGGAGTCGAGCTCGAGGGTCGCGGGCCGCGTCGAGGGATGCCACGTCGCGAGCAAGTAGTCGGCGTCGCCGACCGCGAAGGCGCTGAAGCGCGAGCGCATGAGCTGTGCGGCGGTGGGCGCGGCGCTCACGCCGCGGTGCAAGGGTTCGCAGCACTCGGCGTAGGGGAGTCCGCTCAGGCAGGGGCAGCGCATCGTCACGCGCTCGTGCGCAGCACCTTGTGCATCGGGCGCCCCTTCGCCAACTCGTCGACGAGCTTGTCGAGATAGCGCACCTGCTGCATCAAGGACTCTTCGATTTCTTCGACCCGCACGCCGCAGATCACGCCCGTGATGAGCGAGGCATTGGCGTTGAGGTGCGATTGGGCAAAGAAGTCGGCGAACGTCGTCTGGTCGGCCACGTGCTTCGTGATCGCGGCGCTGTCGAACCCCGTCAGCCACGTGATGACCTCGTCGAGCTCGGCCGTCGTGCGGCCCTTGCGCTCGAGCTTGGCGATGTAGAGCGGGTAGACCTGCCCGAACGACATCCGGGCGACGCGCTCGAGGGTTGCGGGTGCGGTGGCCATGCACGCATGATATCGAGCGCGGGCCGCGGCAGCGCGGAGACAAGAAGGGGCAACCGATGAGGTACATGATCTGCGTGATCGATGATGAAACTGGCTCGGGATCGGGCGAAGAGATGGTCGCGATTGACGCGTTCAACGAGCGACTGCAGAACGCGGGCCAGCTGATCATGGCGGAGGGGCTGGCGTCGCCGCGAGCATCCGTCGTCGTGGACA
>JAYUKK010000146.1:0-3530 GCA_043764515.1 Microbacterium sp. | reverse complement strand
GCGGTCCCGCGCGGCCCCACTCTCGGTGTTAGGACTCTCCGCCGGCCGAACCGGTGGTGCCGGCCGTCACGTCGTAGAGGCGATACTTCTCGATCGCTGCCGGAACAGCGCTCGGGTCAACTGCCCCGCGTCGCGCGAGCTGCTGCAACGTGCGCACCACGATCGACGGACCATCGATCGTGAAGAAGCGCCGTGCCGCGGGCCGCGTGTCGCTGAACCCGAAGCCATCGGCACCGAGCGTGGCGAAGTCGCCGGGAACAAACTGGCGAATCTGGTCGGGCACCGCGTGCATGAAGTCGGTGACCGCGATGAACGGCCCCTCGGCTCCGAGCAACTTGCGCGTCACATACGGAACCTTGGGCTCTTCGGTCGGGCGCAAGAAGTTGTGCTCGTCGGCCGCCAAGCCGTCGCGCCGCAACTCGTTCCACGACGTCACGCTCCACACATCGGCCGAGACGTTCCAGTCATCAGCCAGCAACTTCTGGGCGTCGAGCGCCCAGGGCACGGCAACACCCGACGAGAGGATCTGCGCCTTCGGGCCGAGCGTGGTGCCCGCCTTCAGCAGGTAGATGCCGCGCAGAAGCCCCTCGGTATCAAGGTTCTCGGGCTCGGCAGGTTGCACGTTCGGCTCGTTGTACACGGTCAGGTAGTACATGACGTTCGGGTCAGGATGCGCCCCGCCATACATGCGCTCGAGTCCGGCGCGCATGATGTGGCCCAGCTCGAAGCCGAACGCCGGGTCGTAGGTGACGACCGCGGGGTTCGTGCTGGCGAGCAACGGCGAGTGGCCGTCAGCGTGCTGCAAGCCCTCGCCCGTGAGCGTGGTGCGACCGGCCGTGGCGCCGATGATGAACCCTCGGGTCATCTGGTCGCCGGCCGCCCAGAAGGCGTCACCCGTGCGCTGGAAGCCGAACATCGAATAGAAGACATAGACCGGGATGAGCGGCTCACCATGGGTGGCGTAGCTGGTGCCCACCGCGGTAAAGGACGCAACGGCGCCCGCCTCGTTGATACCCGTGTGGATGATCTGGCCCTGCGGGCTCTCCTTGTAGGCGAGCAGCAGTTCGCGGTCAACGCCCGTGTAGTGCTGACCATTGGGGTTGTAGATCTTCGACGTGGGGAAGTAGGCGTCCATACCGAACGTGCGCGCTTCATCCGGAATGATCGGCACAATGCGGTGACCGAAGTCTTTCGAGCGCAACAGGTCTTTCAGTAAGCGCGCGAACGCCATGGTCGTGGCGACTTCTTGCTTACCTGATCCCTTCTTCACCACGTCGTACGTGGCGGCGTCAGGGAGCGAGATCTGCGTGTACTTCGAGCGGCGTTCGGGCACGTAACCACCGAGCTCGCGCCGTCGCTGTTGCAGGTACTCGATCGCCGGGTCGCTCTCGCCCGGGTGGTAGTAGGGCGGCTGGTACGGGTTGGCTTCAAGCTGGGCATCCGTGATGGGAATGCGCATTTCGTCACGGAACTGCTTGAGGTTGTCGAGCGTGAGCTTCTTCATTTGGTGGGTCGCGTTGCGCCCCTCGAAGCTCGGACCGAGGCCGTAGCCCTTGACCGTCTTCGCAAGGATGACGGTGGGCTGGCCCGTGTGCTCGCTCGCAGCCTTGAACGCGGCGTAGACCTTGCGGTAGTCGTGGCCACCGCGCTTGAGGCCCCAGATCTGGTCGTCGCTGTAGTCGGCGACCATCGCCGCGGTGCGCGGGTCACGCCCGAAGAAGTTCTCGCGAATGTACGCGCCCGACTCGGCCTTATACGTCTGGTAGTCGCCGTCGGGAGTGCGGTTCATGAGGTCGCGGAGAGCACCGTCGTGGTCTTGCGCGAGCAGGGCATCCCATTCACGGCCCCAGACAACCTTGATGACGTTCCAGCCGGCACCGCGGAAGAAGCTCTCGAGCTCTTGAATGATCTTGCCGTTGCCGCGCACGGGGCCGTCGAGTCGCTGCAGGTTGCAGTTGATGACGAAGTTGAGGTTGTCGAGACCGTCATTGGCCGCGAGCTGCAGCGCACCACGGCTCTCGACCTCGTCCATCTCACCGTCGCCGAGGAACGCCCACACTTGGGTGTCGTCTGCCTGTGCGATGCCTCGATTGGTGACGTACTTGTTGAGCTGCGCCTGGTAAATCGCGTTGATCGGCCCGATCCCCATCGAGACCGTCGGGAACTGCCAGAAGTTGGGCATGAGTCGCGGGTGGGGGTAGCTCGAGAGCCCACCGCCCGCGTGCGACTTCTCCTGACGGAAGCCGTCGAGCTGTTCGGCACTCAGCCGACCTTCGAGGAAGGCGCGGGCGTACATTCCGGGAGACGCGTGACCCTGGTAGAAGATTTGGTCGCCACCGGTCGGGTGGTCGGCGCCACGGAAGAAGTGGTTGTGGCCAACCTCGTAGAGCGCGGCACTCGAGGCGTAGGTCGAGATGTGACCGCCGACCGAGATGCCCGGGCGCTGCGCGCGGTGCACGGTGATCGCCGCATTCCAGCGAATCCAGGCGCGGTAACGACGCTCGATCTCTTCGTCGCCCGGAAACGCCGGTTCGTTTTCCGGGGCGATCGTGTTGAGGTAGTCGGTCGTCGGCACCATGGGCACACCGAGATGCAGCTCTTTCGAGCGCTTCAGCAGGCTGAGCATGATGTCACGACCGCGCTCGGCACCGCGCTCGTGAACGACCGCGTTGAGCGACTCGTTCCATTCGGCGGTCTCATCCGGATCGGAATCGACGTGGCTGACCGAGTATGGATCCTGGTCGTTGACCGTCACCCTTGACCTCTTTCTGGTGGTAGACAGAGTGTGTCGGCGCGTTTCATGCGCCGGGTTACGGCGCCGGGGAATTCGCACGAGCGCTGTCGAGTCTAGTCGCCCCCTTCGCACCCCTCGGTGCGATCCCGATGCGTGCCAGGAGCCACCGTGCCGTCATCCGCACTCCCCGCTGTCGGGAGTATTGCGCCCGACTTCTCGCTGCGCGACCAGTTCGGTCAAACAATCACATTGAGCACGCTGCGCGGGGGAACGGCTGTTGCCATCGTGTTCTTCCCCCTCGCGTTCACGGGCACGTGCATGGGGGAGCTCTGCGAGCTGCGCGACAACTTGGCGATGTTCCGCGCGGCTGGTGTCACGCTGCTCGCCATTTCGGTCGACTCAACGGCCACCTTGCGCGAGTTCGCTGAGCGTGAGAACTACGACTTCACGCTTCTTGCAGATTTCTGGCCGCATGGCGAGGTCGCTCGCCGCTATGGTGCTTTTCTCGAGGCCAAGGGCTACGCCACGCGGGCGACGGTGCTCGTGGATGCGGAGGGCATCGTGCGTGCATCCTTCGCCGTACCGCCGGGTGAAGCCCGCCCACTGGCCGCCTACCGCGAGGCGATCGACGCGCTCTGACAGACCTCGCTATCCTGAAGGCGTACGGGCTCTTAGCTCAGTTGGTAGAGCGCCTCGTTTACACCGAGGATGTCGGGGGTTCGAGTCCCTCAGGGCCCACTCTGTGGCCCGGCCGCGCGCTGAAGCGTTTGGGTCGGCGCTTGTTGTGCGCCGTTCC
>JAYUKK010000145.1:0-3542 GCA_043764515.1 Microbacterium sp. | reverse complement strand
GTCTTTGACGCTCGCCGAAGGGTTGTAGAACTCGAGTTTGGCGAGCACCGTGGCACCGGCTCCGTCGGTGACGGTGTTGAGCGTCACGAGCGGGGTGTTGCCGAATACCTGCGTGATGTCGGAGTAGATGCGGGCCATGAGTTTCTCCTAGCGAAAAGTCGTGTGGTTGTAGCGTACGGGCGCGACGCGGGCGTCACCCGAATATGACGAAGGCCTCGAAAGGCCACCCGTACCCACAACGGCGGGGCCGGGCGGATGATTCCCGGTCGTCTACAGTTCGGCGCCCGAGACCGAGAAGGTGTCACACGCCGTGACCCCTTGCTCGAACCCGATCGCAAACCAGCGCTGGCGCTGTTCGCTCGATCCGTGCGTCCAGCTTTCGGGCGAAACCTGGCCGGTCGTCTGCTCTTGAATGCGGTCGTCACCGATCACCGAGGCCGCGTCGAGGGCCTGGGCAACCTGCTCACGCGTGATGGGCTCGAGCAGGGCATCCGGCCCATCTGACGCCGCACCCGCCCACGCCCCGCCAAAGCAGTCGGCCTGCAATTCGATGCGCACGGCATCGGATGTCGGGCCCGAGTCACCCTGGTTGGCCGATGCCAGCACGCCCGCGAGGTTCTGGATGTGGTGGCCCCACTCGTGGGCGACTACATACATCTCGGCGAGAGGTCCGCCTTCGGCTCCAAAGCGCGTACGGAGCTCGTCGTAGAAGCCCGTGTCGAGGTAGATGGTCTCGTCGGCGGGGCAGTAGAACGGGCCGACCGCACTCGTTGCGCCACCGCATCCGGTGTCTATCGACTGTTCAAAAAGGGTTGCGCCCGGGGTGCGGTAGCTGACCCCGATCTGCGGAGCGGCGTCGAGCCAGAAGTCATCGAGCGACACCGCGGCGCCCGAGATGCGGCAGTCGATGCTCGCGTTCGCGTCGGCGCCCGTCAGGCACTCGCTGAGTTCGGAGGTCTCGGGGGCGGGGCCGCCACTCGTACCGCCGCCGAGCAGCGGGCTGAGGTCGACGCCCGTGAACTGCGCGATGAGGAAGACGGCGATCACCGCGACGATGCCACCTCCGCCGCCAATGGCAAGGCCGCGCCGCGCGCCCGAGCGGCGAACGGTAGAGCTGGAGATGTCGGCATCGTCATGGAAGGTCACGTCGTCACCCTACTCATGTGACTCGTGCGCCCGGCCTGACAGAATCAACGTCAGGAGGTGTGCCGCGTGCTCACTGTTGTTTTGGGGCTCGCCGGTGCCCTTGTCTATGGCGCTGCCGACTTCTTCGGCGGTCTCGCCGCTCGGCGTATCTCGGCCTTGCGCGTCACGGCCCTCGGCGCGATCTCGGGCGTGGTGTTGCTGTACCTCGGCACCTTCGTCATTGCGGGCGAGTGGTCGACCGAGGCGGTGTTCTGGGGCGCCGCCTCCGGCGTCACGGGGGCTGCCGCCATTGCGCTGCTGTACGCGTGCCTCGCGATCGGGCCGATGAGCATCCTCTCGCCCCTCACCGCCGTGACCTCGGCGATCGTTCCGCTCACGTGGGGGCTGTTCACCGGGTCTCAACTGGGGGCGATTGCTTACCCGGCGTTTGCGCTGGCCCTCGTAGCGGTCGTGCTCGTGGGCTTTGTTCCCGCGAAAGAGGCCGTGCGCCCTACCGTCGCCGGTTTAACGATGGCGACAATCTCCGGCGTGCTCATCGGGGCCTTCTACATTCTCATCGACCAGACGCCTGACGACAGCGGCCTCGTGCCGCTCGTGGCCAACCGCGTGGTGAACGGGTCAATCATGGTGGCGCTCATCGTCGTGATGGCCGTCGTCACAGCACGGCGTCAGGTGCGGGCAACGGATGCTCCGCTCGCCGTGCTCGACGGCACCCACGGCGCCCCGCACCCCCTCGCGAGCGATCCGGCCACTCCCGCCCCCGCGCGCAGCGGCCTGCTGCGCGCGAGCGGAGCCGCCCTGCGCGGCGGCTGGCGCGGCGGGCTGCTTCTCGCCATCGGGTGCGGAGTTCTCGACGCGACCGCCAACGTCATCGTGCTTGTTGGCCTGCGGGTGGGTGACCTCACCGTTGTCTCGGTGCTCACGGCCCTCTATCCCGCGGGCACGATCTTGCTCGCGGCGCTTGTGCTGCGTGAGCGCATCGCGACCCTGCAGTGGGTGGGGCTGGCACTCGCACTCGCCGCGAGCGCGATGCTCGCCGCCGCCTGAGCCCTCGAAACGAGAACAGCCGGGCGCGCCGCCCCGTCGGCCCGGAGGCCTGGGAGCAACACGCCCGACTGGCGTACGTGCCGCTGCGCTAGAGCGCCGCGAGGCGGTCGAGGAAGGCGTCGCCGACGCGCACCTCGGTGGTCTCGGCCTCGATCTCGGCGCGCTGCAACAGCTCGTCGAAGCGACGCGCGCGCTGGCGGGTGATGAGCGTCACGACGGTTCCGACCTTGCCCGCGCGGCCCGTACGGCCCGAGCGGTGCAGGTAGGTCTTGTACTCGTCGGGCGCGTCAGCCTGAATCACGAGCGAGATGTCATCGACGTGGATGCCCCGTGCCGCAACATCCGTCGCCACCAACACGTTCACCCGACCGCTCGTGAGCTTTTCGAGGTTGCGCGTGCGGCGCGCCTGGTTGAGGTCACCGTGCAAGCTGACGGCCGGGATTCCGGCGTCGTCGAGCTGGTCGGCGAGCTCTTCGGCGAACGCACGCGTGCGGGCGAAGATGAGCGTCTTGCCGTCGCCGGCCGCGAGCTGCTCGATGATGCCGCGCTTCTCGCGCTGGTCGACGAGCAGCACCTTGTGGTCGATCGTCGACGACTCTTGGTCTTCTCCGGCGACCTCGTAGACGGCGGGCTTATCCAGGAACTCGTTGACGAGGCTCGCAACACCTGAGTCGAGCGTGGCCGAGAACAGCAGGCGCTGCCCGTTCGGTCGTGTGCGACGGATGATGCGCTGCACCGGCTCGAGGAACCCGAGCTCGCACATGTGGTCGGCCTCGTCAAGCACGACGATCTCGATCTGGCTGAGGTCAAGGCGGCCCTGTTCGATGAGGTCTTCGATGCGACCGGGCGTTCCGATGATGATGTCTACGCCGCGCTGCAGAGCACCAACCTGACGGCCCTGGGGCACGCCGCCGTAGATCTGCGTCGTGAAGAGGCCGACGCTACGGGCGATGGGCTGCACGGTGCGGTCGATCTGCAAGGCGAGCTCACGCGTCGGGGCCAGGATGAGCGCGCGGGGAGCGCGACCCATCTGGCGCTTCTTGCCGCCACCGTTCTCCATCAGTCGCTCGACCAACGGAGCACCGAACGCGATCGTCTTTCCCGATCCGGTACGGCCGCGGCCGAGCACGTCTTTGCCCGCGAGAACATCGGGAATGGTCGCGGCCTGGATCGGGAAGGGTGAGCTCGCGCCCTGCTCTTCGAGCTCGCGCACGATGTTGGCACCGAGGCCGAGGTCACCGAAGGTGACGCCCTCGACGTCGGTCGCGAGCACGGCGTCGGCCGTCAGGCGGTCGAGCACGACGTCGTCGACCTTGGCGGCCTTCGCGTCGCGGCTCGGGTAGAAGCTC
>JAYUKK010000144.1:0-46226 GCA_043764515.1 Microbacterium sp. | reverse complement strand
AGCTAGATCTCGTTGCAAAGTCTCCAATTGCCCGGTCTGACTTGCCCGACCCCGGGTCCATGAGCCTCGAAGAGTGGAAGACGATTGCTTCTGGTTTGCTCCCGCTGGAAGCAAGTGTTTCCGATCACGTGGTCAGGCCTCTTTTTCGGTTGATCGGCAAAGCCCAGCGATTCCCGGCTATTCGGCCCTCAGTCGAAGCCGAGTATCGGATTCAGTCGGGGTTCGTCGACTTCGTGTTGTGCGCCGACAGCGTGCCGCTCATCGCCGTCGAAGTGAAGCTGGCCACAAGACGGTCCAGGTCGGGCATGTGGGCGGATTCCCCAGACTTTCGTCAGATACAACGCTACGTGAAAGAACTCGACATTCCCGGCTTACTGATCGACGCGCACAGTGTCCTGGTCGTCTATCCAGGCGCTGCATCTCCAGAGAAGGAGATCGTCCGCTCGGACGCGACACAAGAAGACATCGAGTACCTCCAGGACCTACTTTTCGCGAGGGCGCACCACGAATTCGGCGGCACAGGCGGCATTCCAGACGCCGCTTTTGCTTCTCACCGGGAGGGCCAAGCGTCACATTTGTACATGGCATACCTGCCGGTTGGCGAAAGAGGGCAGATGCCGGTCGTAATCATGCGTGGAACTAGCGCTGGCTCACCTGCCATAGAAGCCATGCCGATTATCGACAGTCCCGTGTTCCGGGACATCGCGGCGAAGTTCACTCAGGGAGATTCGATGAAGCTGGTCGCTGAGGAGTATCTCGGGGGGAGCCTCCTGGATCCACATGGCGTCGCAACTGTCCTTGGTCAGACTCTGCCGGAGGAAAGGCCCGAACTTCTGGAGATGTTGGGGGGCCTTTATGCGCCTCGGAACCGACCAAGCCGACGGCGGCGAGTCGCCCGTCGGGGTTAGGCGCAGCTAACGACGCACGGGGTGCCCGCCGAGGGCTACAGTCGCGGGGTGAGCGACAACGACAACACGCGCCCGATCGACGAAGGGGTCGTCACCGACTTCTCGACCCGCATGAGCTACGGCTCGTACCTGGCGCTCGATGAGTTGCTGCAACTGCAGCGCCCGATCAGCGAGCCCGAGCACCACGACGAACTGCTGTTCATCATCCAGCACCAGACGAGTGAGCTGTGGATGAAGCTGCTGCTGCACGAGGCGCGCTCGGCCCGCCAGTGCCTCATCGACGACGACCTCGGCGGAGCCCTCAAGCGCATCGCGCGCATCAAGCACATTCAAGAGGCACTCATCCAGCAGTGGAGCGTGCTCGCGACGCTCACTCCCACCGAATACGCCGAGTTCCGTGGCTTTCTCGCGAACTCCTCGGGCTTTCAGTCGCACCAGTACCGCGCGATCGAGTTCATTCTCGGCAACAAGCACGCGGGCATGCTCGCCGTGTTCGAGAGCGACCCCGAGGCGCACGCGGTGCTCGAAGGGCTGCTGCACGAGCCGAGCCTGTACGACGAGTTTCTGCGGCACCTGGCGCGGCAGGGCATCGCGATTCCCGCGAGCGTGCTCGAGCGCGACGTCACGAAGGCACACGTCTTCACGCCCGAGCTCGTCCCCGTCTTCGTCGAGATCTACGAGGGCGCCCACGACGCTGACGCCTCGAATTGGCGCGTTTACGAGGCGTGCGAAGAACTCGTCGACCTCGAAGACAACTTCCAACTCTGGCGCTTCCGCCACTTGCGCACTGTGCGCCGCACGATCGGCTTCAAGCGCGGTACGGGCGGTTCGGCGGGCGTCGACTTCTTGCAACGCGCGCTCGACCTCACCTTCTTTCCCGAGCTCTACGCGGTGCGCACCGAGATCGGCCAAGCATGACCCCCAAGGCGATGGATGCTCCTCCCGCCGTCTTCCGCGTCGCCGACGCGTGGCGCGGCGAGTGGATGGGCCCGAGCCTCGTGCGCCGTGGAGGAGGCACCCTGCACTACGTCGGCCCGTCAACGACCGCTGACCCTGCCGGCGTCGTCGACCTCCCCGGAGTGCTGCTGCCCGGCTTCACCGACCATCACGTGCACGTGCAGTTGCACCCCGCCGATGCGCTCGAGCCACTCGCCGCGGGCGGACTCTCCCGCGTGATCGACCTCGGGGGCGACCCCGATGTGCTCGCGGTGCTCGCCGAGCCCGATCCCTTTGCCGCCGCGCTCGAGTTTGCGGGCGCGTTCCTCACGGCACCCGGCGGCTACCCGAGTGACCGGGCCTGGGCACCCGACAACTCGTGGCGCGAGGTCTCGTCGGCCGATGACGCCGAGCTCGCGGTGGCCGAGCAGGTGGCGGCAGGGGCATCCCGCATCAAGATCGCGCTCAACGCCGAGGCGGGGCCGGTGTGGGATGACGCGCTGCTCGCCGAGGTTGTCGCCGAGATTCGCGCGGCCGGTCTGCCCGTCGTCGCGCACGCCGAAGGCGCAGGCCAAGCGGCGCGCGCGATCGCGGCCGGAGTCGACGTGCTCGCCCACGCGCCGTTCAGCGAGGTGCTCGCCGCGGCCCTCGTCGAACAAGCCATCGCGCAGGGGCAGCGCTGGGTCTCGACGCTCGCCATCCACGAGCCGGCCGAGCGAGCATTCGCGATCGAGAATGTGCGCGCCTTCCGCGCCGCCGGAGGAGAGCTGCTCTACGGCAGCGACCTCGGCAACAGCGCTCCAGATGGCGCCGAGCAGCCGCTTGGCCTCAATTCGGCTGAGCTCACCGCGCTCGTCGAAGCCGGGCTCGACGAAACGGCCGTGCTGCGCGCGCTCGTCGGTGGTTTCGGGCGCGGACGCTGGAAGAAGCGCGTGTCGTGGATGTCCACCCGCCCGGCAACCCCGCTCGACCTCGTCGACGCTGTGTCGCTGAGTGTCGGCGACCTCGAGGGTGCCGGCGCCTGACCCGCGTCAGCTCTGAACGACCGGGGCGCCCCAGCCGTCGTAGTCACCGCGGTGCGCGGCCACGACCGTGAAGACCTCGTCGACCATGCGGTCGGCGGTCTCGACATCGACAGTGGCAATTTTTGCCGCGCGCAGAGTGCCGCGGAAGAGCATGCGCCGCGTGACCTTCACGGCATAGCCGAGGGTCTCGAGGGCGGCGCTGGCTGCGCGGGCATCCTTCATCGCGGAAAAGTTCGCGAAGTGCTCGACCTCGCGCGGAGCGTCGACGTTGTCACGCATCTTGATGCGTTGACTGAACTGCTCGACGTTGCAGGTCAGGTGCGACTGAATATCACCCACTCGCGCGATGCTAGACCAGGATGGTCGTGACCGCACAACCCGCGGAACGCCGGCGCCGCCACAAGCGGTGCGCTACAAGGAGGAAACGCATGTCTCCCGCCCCGCTGCCCGACTTCACGCACGAGCGCGTGACAACCGTCACCGGCGCCCGCTCGGGCCTACACATCACCGTGGCCCTGCACTCGAGCGCGATCGGCCCCGCCCTCGGCGGCTGCCGACTCTGGACGTATGAGCACTGGCTCGACGGCGTCGCTGACGCCATGCGCCTCGGCCAGGCAATGACGATGAAGAACGCGCTCGCCGACATCGGCGCGGGCGGCGGCAAGGCCGTGATCGCCCTGCCTCCGGGTCGCGTGCTCGACCCCGCTGAGCGACGGGATGCCCTGCTTGACCTCGGCGACCTCGTCGAGTCGTTCGGCGGCGCGTACATCACGACCGAAGACGTGGGAGTGACCGAGCACGACATGCTCATCGTGCGCGAGCGGACCCAGCACGTCGTCGGCCTTCCCGCCGCCGATGGCGGCGCGGGTGAACCGGCCGCCGGTACGGCGCTCGGCGTCTTTGCTTCGATCGAGCAGGTGCTGCTCGCGGTCTTCGGTTCGGCCGATGTCGCGGGTCGCTCTTTCGTCATCTCGGGGCTCGGGCAGGTGGGCTCGCGGCTGGCACGGCGTCTCGCCGATGCCGGGGCTGTGCTGACCGTCACCGACATCAACCCGGCCGCGCGCGCTCTCGCCGATGAGCTCGGTGCCACCTGGATTGACGCGGCCGACGCCGTGTCGACGCCCGCCGATCTTTTCGTGCCGGCTGGCCTCGGCGGAGTCCTGACCACGCCCGTGATCGAGCAGCTGCCCGTGCGCGCCGTGTGCGGGCCGGCGAATAACCCGCTCGCTGAGCGCAGTGGGGCGGACGCGCTCGCGGCGCGAGGCATCCTGTACGCCCCCGACTACGTCGTCAACGCCGGGGGAGTCATTCACCTGGCCCTTACCGAGCGCGGCGAGAGCGCCGAGACTGTCGACACACGCCTGCGCGGTATCGGCGGCACGCTTGCCGACGTGCTCGCCCTCGCGACCCTCGAGGGCGTCACGCCGCTCGATGCTGCTGACCGACTCGCGCTCGCCCGCGTCGCGGCCGCCCGCGCATGAGCGAGATCGACGACTACATCGCCGCAGCGCCCGAGGCCGCGCGTGAGCGACTGGTCGCGGTGCGCACCGTGTTGCTGCGGTGCATCCCGAACGGCACCGAGGCGTTTCGCTACGGGATGCCCGCCGTCATGGTCGACGCACGCCACGGCCTGCACTACGCGAACTGGAAGCAGCACCTCGCGCTCTACCCGATCTATCGGGGTGACGACGCTTTCGAGGCCGCGGTCGGGCCGTATCGCGCGAAGACCGACTCGGTGCACTTTCTGCACGCACAGCCGCTGCCGCTCGAGGTGATCGAACTCATCGCCACGGCACTCGCCGCGCGATCAATCGAGCAGGCCTAGAGCGAGGCGAGCACGAGCGCGGCCGAGGCCACGACGAGCCCGAGCACTTGCCAGCGCGTCATGAGCTCGCCCAAGAACACGCGGCCGATGATCGCCGTGAAGACGGGGGCCGCGGGAGCGAGAATCGCGAGCAGCACGAGGTCACCCGTTTGCAACGCGAGCACGAGGAACAGGTTGCCGAGAATGTCGGCGGCACCGGTGGCCATCGGAAAGAGCACGTACCGGGTGCGGAAGTGCCCGCCGACCGTGCGGGCGCCCTGGCGGCAGAGCATCCACCCCAAAAGCACCATCGCGATGGTGGTGACGCCGAAGCGTGCCCCGACGATGGGCCACAGTCCGTCTGCCGAGGGGGCCGAGTTGATCGTCACGATGAAGCCCGTGAAGAGAGTGGCCGCAACAGCAGCCAACAGCGGACCCCGCAGGCTCGGTCGCACGCCGTCGACGGGGGGCCGGTACGTGACAAGCAGAATGGCGATGAGTCCGAGAGCGAGGCCCGCACCGCGGAGGGGCGTGATGGCGTCGCCCGTGACGACGCCCACGAGCACAAGCAGAGCCGTGCCGACGACGGCGAGCACGGCGCCCGCGATGCCGACGGGCCCGATGGCAAACGCGCGGTAGGCCACGGGCAGGCCGCTGCCGCCGAGTAGGCCTGCGGCAAAGCCGATCCAGAAACCGGCCCAGCTCGGCGTGCCGGGCATGATCAGCGCGAGCAGCAGGGCGATGACGATGGTCGTCGGGCCCGCGATGGCCACGACGATGATGAGCGGCATGCGCCGAGCCGCGACCCCACCCATGACGTTGCTCATCGCGATGAACAGCGCGTTGATAAGGATGTAGACGACCGCCACCGGGGGAGACCTTCGTGTGAGAGGGATGGCCGCCGAACCTGCTCGGGAGTCGCCGCGCCCAATCTACCCGCGGTGGGCGCGGTACCGTTGCGGGTGACTACCCTCGACGCAGCCTTCGACATTCTGCAGTGCCCGAGCTGTGGCGAGCCCCTCGCTCCCGCCGATGGCGGTGCCTCGTGCACCAACCGTCACCACTTCGACCAAGCCCGCCAGGGCTACTTGAGCCTGCGCGCCGCCCACAAGGGCAAGGGCGCGCCCGCGAGCGGCGACACCCCCGAGATGCTCGAAGCGCGCGAGCGCTTTCAGGGCGAGGGCTTTCACGATGAGATTCGAACCGCGGTGCTCGCGGCCGTGCCGACGGATGCGCGGGGCTGGCTCGCCGACCTCGGCGGCGGCACCGGGTGGTACGCCGCCGCAGTGCTGGATGCTCGCCCCGAGCTGCGCGGAGTCGTGCTCGATGCCTCGGCCGCAGCGGTGCGCATCGCGGCCCGCGCGCACGAACGGTTGGCCGGGGTCAGCGCCGATGTGTGGACGGGAATCCCCGTGCGCGACGCGAGCGTCGACGTTGCCCTGCGCATCTTTGCGCCCGGTGGCGCTGCCGAAGTGCGCCGCATCCTGGCTCCCGGTGGCACCGCCGTGTTCGTCGTGCCGCACGCCGATCACCTGCGCGAGCTCGGCCACGGGCTGAAGCTCATGAAGGTGCCGGCGGGTAAGGCAGAAGAGGTGGCGGCGAGCATCCCTGACGCGCAGGTCGTGAGCGTGCACGAGGTGCGGCAACGCGTGCAGCTGAGTGTCGAGCAGGCCCTCGACTCGGTCTTCATGGGCCCCAACGCGTTTCACCAAGACCGTGCAAAAGTCGAGAAGGTGCTCGCCGAGTGGCAAGCGCCCATCAGCGTGACGATCGCGGTGTCGATCGTCACCCTGCAGCTCGAGGCCTAAAGGCGGGGGTTAGCCCCCGCACGGTTCGTGGGTCGACCGGATGCCGCGGCGCGGGGCGAATCGCGAGGCTGAGTTCACGCTCGCAGCACCGTGCTGCGTGGCAGTCTGACCTCAGGAGAAACCCATGACCACCGCACCTGTGACCCCCGCGGCGTTGAACACTGCGGCGGCGCCCAGCCCGGCGCCAGTAGCCGCCGATAGCTGGAGCTACGGCGCCCTCTGGCGTCGCGTGCCGCGCGCGCTCGGCTACCTGATTCCGACCTTCGTCATTGCTATCGCCGTTGTGAGCGTGTTGAGCTCGATCTTCTCGACGGCCGTCAGCTTGCTGATCGTGATCGTTGGCATCTTCGTGTTGTCGCTCACCCTGTTGCTCGCCCGCTATGTGGGGCAGTTCGAGATCGCCCGCTTGCGGTGGGCAGGCGAGACCCCCATCAGCCAGCCTGTGTGGCCCGCTGACCCGACTGCCGTGTGGTGGAAGCGCTGGTTGCGCCCGCTCGCCAATGGGCGCTACTGGCTCGCCCTGCTGCACGCGGTCGTGATCGCCCCGATCATGGCGACCATCTCGTTTGTCGTGCTGGTCGTGACGTTTGCGACTATTGGTGCTGCCGTTTTTGCGCCTCTCGCGCTGCTCTTGGGTTGGGGTGACACGGTTCGCTTCGGCGGCCTCGGCGACGAATTCCGGGCTGTCGCGATGGTCCTTCTGATCGTGCTGGGCGTTGTCGCGATCGTGACGCTGCCCTATGTGCTGCGGGGGCTCACGTGGCTGCACGCGGCAATCGCGCGTCCGTTCTTGGGCCGCTTTACGAACGAGCAGCTCGAGGCCCAGGTCTCGAGCCTCTTCACCTCGCGTCAAGCCGCGGTTGCCGCTGAAGGCTCGGCCCTGCGTCGCATCGAGCGCGACATTCATGACGGCCCGCAGCAGCGCCTCATCCGCTTGCAGATGGACCTCGCTGCCGCTGAACGCCGCCTGACAGAGACCGGCACGAAGAACATCGCCGCGAATCGCGCCGAAGCCGTCACGTTGTTGCAGGATGCCCGCCGCCAAGCGCAAGACGCGCTCGACGAGCTCCGAAACCTGTCGCGGGGCTTCGCGCCGCCGCTGCTGCTCGATCGCGGGCTGTTCGCGGCGCTCGAGTCGCTGGCGACCCGCTCAAGCATCCCCGTGACGCTCGCGAGTGAGCTGGGGGCGACAACGAACTTGCCCGACGAGGTGGCGCGCAACGCCTACTTTGTGGCGAGCGAGCTCATCGCGAACGCCTCGAAGCACTCGCAGGCGACCGGCGTCACGCTGAGCGTCACGACCGTCAGCGGCGCCCTCGTGATCGCTGTCACGGACGACGGCATCGGCGGAGCGATGGAGAAGATCGGGCACGGCCTCGCCGGGCTGCGTGACCGCGCGGCCGGTATGGGCGGCACGTTCACGCTCTCGAGCCCCGAGGGTGGCCCGACGTCGGTCACGGTGACGTTGCCGGTGGTGGGCGTGAGCGGGGCATCCGCCGCCCCATCAGCAGACAGCGAGCCGAGTGCCTAATCTGGAAGGCATGACAGCCCTTCGCGTAGCGGTCGCCGATGATTCGGTGCTGCTGCGCGAAGGGCTGGTTCGCGTGCTGCGCGATGCGGGTCTCGAGGTCGTCGGATCGTTCGGCGATGCCGAGGCTTTGCTCGCTGCACTCCCCACGCTCGAGCTTGATGCCGTTGTGCTCGACGTGCGCATGCCGCCGACGTTTCGCGACGAGGGCGTGCGCGCCGCCATCGAGCTGCGCGGCCGATACCCGGGCATCGCGATCTTGCTGCTCTCGCAATATGTCGAGGTGGCCTATGCGCAAGAACTGCTCGCGGCCGGAACGGGCGGCGTCGGCTATCTGCTGAAAGACCGCGTCGTCTCGCTCGATGAGGTTCGGGATGCCCTTGACCGCGTTGCCGCCGGCGGCACGGTGCTCGACCCCGAGGTCATCACGCAACTCATGGCCCGACGCGTCGATCCGCTGCAGTCGCTGACGGCACGCGAGCGCGAGGTGCTCGAACTCATGGCGCAAGGCCGCACTAACAGCGCTATCGCCGCGGCGTTGTTCATCGGGGTCGGAGCCGTTGAGAAACACATCTCCGCGATCTTCGCCAAGCTCGGCCTCGATGCGGCGGAAGGCGACCACCGCCGTGTGCTCGCCGTGCTTGCCTGGCTGCAAGCGAGTCAGTGAAGGCTGTGCTGCACGCTCAGTAGCGCGCGAGCACCTCGGCATCGCGCGCATTCGTCAGCGCCCGCCGCACGGCATCGAGTGCGCCGACCGGGTCGGTCTCGAGCATGTCGCGGGATGCCCGCAATTCGTCGACCGCATCTTCCAGTCGTGCCCGCGCACCTGCCGAGCCGCCCGAGCCGACGGCGTCGCGCGCGGCAGCCAATTGCGCCTCGGCCTGCACGCGTGCGGCGTGGTACGCCTCGCGCGCGTGCGCGAGGCGTTGAGCTTGCGTGCGCGATGAGGCGAGCGACACCTCGACGGCGTCCATAGCGTCGCGCAACTCGCTCAGTTGCTCGAGAGGGTCGGCTTTCTTGTCGCGGGCCGCGCCATCGAGCTGTGCCACAGCCTCGGTGATCGCGGCGCCCGTGTCGCCATCGGGCGCACTCGCGGCGGCCTCGAGCGCTTCGATTCGTGCCTCACGCGCGTCGTCGCGCAAGCGCTGCAGGGCGTCCACCGCGTCGTCGAGCCGCGCGGCCGCGGCGGGCACCTGCTCGAGTGCCTCTTCAGTCGAGAAGAGCAGGCGCTCGGCCTCAGTGATGGTCGCCATGACGCTGCTCGCGGCGGCCGTGGTGCCCGGGGCCGCATCCACGGCCAGACCCTCGGCACGGTCTAGGCCGCGGGCGGCGCGCTCGGGGGCGTCGACGGCGGGGCCGAGCGCGGTGCGGGCGTGGTCGGTGAGCAGGGCATCCCGCTGGCGCGTTGTCTCGGTTAGTCGAGCTCGCGCCTCGGTGATGCGCGTGCGGAGGCGGTCGAGACGGTCGGGCGCGGTCGATTCGAGTGAGCGGCGGTCGCGGAAGGCCGCGGCTTGTTCGCTGAGCCCACGATCAACGCGGTCGGCAAGCATGACGATGCGGTCGGCGCGCTCGCGGTTGGCGAGTCCGGCGTCGGGTTCCTCGTCAATGAGCCGGTGCAAGCGGAAGATCTCGTCGCGGTCGGTGCGGGCGCGACGCACAGCCTCTCGGTAGTCGTTCGCGGCCCGCTCGCCGAACTGGGCGATGGCGAACTCGACGTCGGATTCGCCCTCGGCGATGCGATCATCGGCCCGCACGAGTGCTGAGCCAGCACGCCGTCGCACGTCGTCGGGAGCCTTCAGAAGGCGACCCGGCCGCCCCCGACGTCGCGCGACGATGACGATTCCGGCAACCATCACGGCGGCTACGACCACCAGCAGCGTGACGCCGCCCGTGACTAGCCCCGATACGACTCCGCCCACGAGCTCCACGGCCTGATTCTAGGCGTGCGACCCCGGTGCGGGTTCGGGGGCAGACCGCACGAAATCCCGAGAACTCGGGCCTTCGCGACATACAGTGGCCGCGTGTGGCGTGCCGACCGATACGACGATCATGAGATCGAGGCCGATGAGGGGAGCGGGGTCAACCCGCTTTCGCCCTCGTCGGTACGGTTCGACGACCCCCGTGTCGTGCCGATGAACGTCGCTGCCCCGATGTGGGATCGCTGGCGCGCCGAGCTGGAGCGCGCGGGTGGCGCGAGCACCTTGCTCCACTTTGATGACGACCCGCGCGGCCGCATCGAGCTCGGCACGAGTCACCCGGGCGGCCTCGCCCGCTTCATTGCCGGCAGCCCCACCCTGCTCAGCAACCTCGTGCGCGACGACGTCGCTCTGAAGCAAGCGCGCGTCGCGGCCGAGCGCATCGCCGACGCCGGAGTCGAACTCGCGAGCGTGCGCGGCATCGACGCCGTCGCCCTAGGCATCGGCCTCGTGTCGTGGACTTTTGGCGGCGCCGCACACTGTGCCCCACTGCTGTTGCGCCCGCTGCGGTTACGCCGTCGGGGTCGGGATGTTGAACTCACCCTCACCGGACGCATCGTCGTCAACCCGGCACTCGTGCGAGTGCTCGCCGAACAGTTCTCGCTACACCTCGACGAAGCCGGCTTTGTTGCCCTCGCCCACGACGGCGAAGCCTTCAAGCCGAATCCTCCGCTCGACCGCTTGCGCGGGCTCACGGCGCACCTCGACGGGTTCACGATCAGTGCCCGGCTGGTCGTCAGCACGTTCGCCGAGGTCGGCCCGGCGATGGTCGCCGACGCGCACGACCTCGCGCATCCGGTGCTCGATGCCCTCGCCGGCAACACGAGTGCCCGCTGGGCCGTGAACGAGAGCCAGTCACCCGTCGAGCCGATGCCGGCCGATCAACGACCGCCAGAGACGGACTTGCTTCTGCTGGATGCCGACGCGGAGCAAGAGCAGGTCATTGCGAGCATTGCGGCCGGCAACTCGATCGTCGTCAAGACGCTGCCGGGTACGGGGGCGACCCAGACGGTCGTCAACGCGCTCGGTGCCCTCGTGGCGCAGAACAAGCGGGTTCTCGTCGTGAGCCCGCGCCGGGCCACGTTGCGCACGATTGAGCGCCGCTTGAGCGACATTGGTTTGCCCGGTTCGGCCGTGAGCGCGTCACGCCTGCGCCGCGACCTCATTCGCGCGATTAGCCGCAACGAGAAGGCACAGCGCCCTCGCATCGCCGACGTCAACGATGCTCTCGTGCGCTTGCGCTCGGTGCTCGTGGAGTATCGCGAAGCCCTCGCGCGCCCCGATGCTGACCTGGGCATCAGCGTGCTCGATTGTATCGACGAGCTCAGCCGCTTGCAGTTGCTGCCGACGCCGCCGACCACCCGCGCTCGCCTCAGCCGTGCCGCCGTCGAACTGCTCGCGGCCGATCGCCGCGAAGCCGCCGAAGCCTTGGTGCAGGCTGCCGAGCTCGGCCAATTCAGCTACGGACCGGGTGATTCGCCCTGGTACGGCGCGCGGTTCCGCACGGGCGACGAGGCTGCGCACGCGCAAGAACTCGCGCGCCGACTGCACTTCGAGCTTGTGCCCCGACTGGTCGAGCGCGGGCGCTTGCTCATCGCCGCGACGCCCATGCGCTCGTTCGAGTCGATCGCCGAGCTCGGCGTCTACCTGCGCCTGCTGTCTGACCTGCGCGACACGCTCGACAAGTTCCAGCCGGCCGTCTTCGACCGGTCGCTCACCGAACTCATCTCGGCCACCGCGCCCCGCCGCGAGTCGACCACGATGCCCGCGGCCACGCGTCGACGACTCAAGGGTCTGGCGAAGGAATACCTGCGGCCCGGCGTCGCCGTGAGCGACATGCACGAATCGCTGCAGCGCATCCAGCAGCAGCGCGTGCTCTGGCAGCGCTTCGTTCCGAGTGGTGTGACCCCGGCCGTGCCGGTCGGTATCGCCGAGGTGGCCGTCGGCTACCAGCAGGTCGAGCACGATTTCGAGGCGTTGGATGCTCCCCTCGGCCACCACAGCCGTGACCAGCAGCTCGCACACCGCCCGCTCGCCGAACTGCACACACTGCTCGACGGTCTGGCTGCCGAGAGTGACGTGCTCGCCAACCTGCAAGAGCGCACGACGCTGTTGCAGCGGCTCGAGAAGTGGGATGTTGCGCCGCTGCTCAGTGACCTCGCCTCCCGTCATGTGCCGCACGACCAGGTGGCTGCCGAGCTCGAGCTCGCGTGGTGGCGCTCGGCGCTCGACAGCCTGCTGCAGCACGATCGCGCTCTGCTCGCCGCCGAGCCGGCCGTGCTTGAGAGGCTTGAAGCCGACTTCCGCTTGGTCGACGAGGCGCACGCCGCGGGCAGTGCGCAATTGCTGGCATGGCAGCTCGCCGAGAACTGGTCGATCGGCATCACCGACTGGCCCGATGAGGCTGCCGCGCTCAAGACACTGTTGAAGAGCGGTTCGATCACGCCGACCCAGCTGCAGTGCGAAGCGCCGCACCTCAGTCGACCAATCGCGCCGATCTGGCTTGCCTCGCCGTATGACGTGCATGTGATCAGCGATGACATTCCCTTCGACACGGTGCTGTTGCTCGACGCCGGCGCTGTGACGGTGGCCGAGGTGGCCAGCTCGGTGCGTCGCGCCCGCCAGGTGGTCGCCGTCGGCGACCCCGTGACGCAGGCTCCCGCTCCGTTCGCGATCGCGGTCGGCGACCCGGTCGAGGATGGCGATGTCGATGCCCGGCACGCCGCATCCGCCCTCTTTCAGCTCAGTGAGCTGCTGCCGGCGCTGTCGCTCACACGGTCGTACCGCGCGGGCGGCGAAGACCTCGCTGAGCTCGTCAACCGCCGCTTCTACGCCGGTCGCATCGAGTCGTTGCCGTGGGCGGGATCGTTCTTGGGTCATCCCTCGATTGCGGTCGACTACCTCGACAACGGTCAGGGCATGCCCGACCCCGACACGGGGGCGATCGAGAGCGTCGACGCCGAAGTGCTGCGCACGGTCGACCTCGTGATCGAACACGCGACGGCGCGCCCGAACGAGTCGCTCATGGTGATCACGGCAAGCCCGAAGCACGCCGCGCGAGTGCACACCGCGGTGCTCGAGGCACTGACGCACCGCCCCGACCTTCACGACGTACTGCTGGGCGACCGCGCCGAGCCGTTCGCAGTTCTCACGATCGAGCAGTCCGTGGCACAGTCGCGTGACCGCGTGATCTTCTCCATCGGTTTCGGCCGTACGCCTCATGGTCGCGTGCTCACCGAGTTCGGTTCGCTCGGCCGCCCGGGTGGCGATCGCCTGTTGGCCGTCGCGATGACGCGCGCGCGGCGCTACGTGCGCATCGTCAGCTGCATTCGCCCGAGCGACCTCGACGACGACCGCTTGTCGTACGGCGCCCGCGCGCTCGCCGACCTGTTTGCCGACATCGAGGCCCGCCGCACCGCGATCGAGCTCCCCGACGACAGCGAGCCGATGCTCATCGATCTGGCCCGTCGCCTCGAGGCGCGCGGCATGACGGTAGCGCTGGGACACCGCGGCAAGCTCCCGCTCGTGGCGAGCCGGGGCGGATACTGCGTTGCCGTCGAGACGGATGCTGCGCTCTCGCACGTCAGCCTGCGTGAGTCGCTGCGCCTGCGACCCGATCTGATGCGTCGCCTGGGCTGGCACTACGCTCGCGTGCACGTGTTCGAGCTGTTCAGCGACCCCGATGCGGTTGCCGATCGCATCTATGCCCTCGCGGGTGGAGCGGCCGCCGCTTCGGCACGACCGGCAGCGAGCGTCGGCACGCAGACCGAAGAGCTCGCGATCGTGCGCTGACCGCGCTTTCTCGGCCCGCGTACCCTAGTGACATGACCGAGACGGATGCGGGGCAGGCCCCGCCCACTCGCGCCCGTGGTGGGCGTCGGGTCACGACGGCGCCTCCGCCCGGGTCGGATCCCACTCCGCCGCGCGAGCCCGAACGGCACCGGCTCGACGAGAACGATGAGCGGCTCACGGCCGAGAAGCCCCCGCACTACTGATGACAGCCACAGGCGCTTCCGCGGCACCGGGCGAGACGAACCTCGGCGTGCTCTTGCAGTCGATGAGGCCCGAACTGCTGCCGGGGGAGTGGTTCTTTGCCACGGTCCTCTCGACAGAGGGCGTGGATGCTGCCGCGACCGTGCGCGAGCCGGAGGGCGTTTCCGTAGTCGTCGACCGCGCAGAGGCGCAGCGCATCGGAGCCGGCACCGAGCATCCCTACCGATGGATCACGTTGCGGGTGCACTCGTCGCTCGACGCCGTGGGCCTGACGGCAGCGGTGATCGTCGCCCTCACCGCCCACGACATCAGCTGCAACGTCATCGCCGGCGCGTTTCACGATCACCTGCTCGTGCCGGCAGCGCAAGCCGACGAGGCGATGCGCGCCCTTGTTGAGGTGAGTGCGAACGCCTGACGGTCGGACTACGACGCGGGCGGCGCCGCGTCGCGCTTCGCGAGCAGGTCGCGAATCTCGGCGAGCAGTTCGATCTCGGTCGGGGCCGCGGCCTCGTCGACGGTGGGCGAGTTCGCGGCTTGCCGCGCCTCTGCGCGCTTGCGCAGGTGCGTGACCGGGGCGACCAACGCGACGTAGACGACCACCGCGACGATGAGGAAGTTGAGTACCGCGCCGATGACGGCGCCGAAATAGAGCACCGCTTCGCCACCCGAGACGGTGGGAATGACGACGGGCAATGCCTTCTCGAGGGTTGCGGCGTTGAAGAGCGCACCGATCGCCGGGTTGATGACGGCGGTGACGATCGACGTCACGACCGCTGTGAACGCGGCCCCAATGACGACGGCGACAGCGAGGTCGATGACGTTGCCGCGCAGAATGAATTCACGAAATCCAGAGAGCATGGCCCGATGGTATCGGTAGCCAGCGGCCGAACGGTTACGTCTAGCTCGCGGCCGGCGCGGCAGCGGGGGCCGCGGCCGGTGTGCTCGCGGGAGCGGATGACCCGCTCGACTCGCTCTTGGAGGCACTTGACGAGCTGGACGAGCTCGAACCGCTCTTCGCTGACCCAGCCCGGCTGTCGGTGCGGTAGAAGCCCGAGCCGTTGAACGTCACGCCCACGGCCGAGAACACCTTGCGCAGCTTCCCCTGGCAGGTGGGGCATTCGGTGAGCGAGTCGTCGGTGAAGGCCTGCTGAATGTCGAACGCGGTCGAACACTCGGTGCAGCGGTACGAGTACGTGGGCATGGAAAGACCTCCGCCTTCCAGGATACGGCGGGCAGGGCATCCCCCGAACCGTGTTCAGGCGGTGAAGCGCGTGATGCCGCTCGGGGTGACCACGCCATCCACACCCTGATCGTGGCGTTCGCGCGGTAACTTGTCGACCACCTCGTGGTCGAACACGACAGCGAAAACGGGCGGGCGGCGATCCATCGAACCGAGGGTCTTGTCGAAATACCCACGCCCCCAACCCATGCGCATGCCCGTTCTGTCGACGGCGGCCGCGGGCACGATGATGAGCCCCACGTCGTTGATGGCGATCGGCCCAAGCACTTCGGTCGTCGGCACCGGCATTCCGATGACATCGAGACCTTCGTCAGCGTTGTCGTAGAGAGCCCAGTCGAGCAGCCCGTCGTCGCGTGACACCGGCAACAACACGCGAATGCCCTGCTCGGCGGCCCACGCAATGAAGGGCCGGGTCTCGGGTTCATCGCCCGTGGCCAGGTAGCACGAGAGCGCCCGCGGCCCCAGAGTCGAGGCGAGGGCGATGAGCTGGCGCGTCAATCCGGCGGCGGCGAGGTCGCGCTCGTGTTGCGGGCGGATGCGCCGGCGTTCGCGCAACTCCGCTCGCAGCGCGCGCTTGGCAGCAATCACGTCACCATCGCGGTCGGGGGCCATAGGGCCATGCTAGAGCCGAGGCATGCCCGCCGCGATCCTGCCTTGTGAGCAGGAGTCGGGACTACGCTGAGCGCATGACCCCGAGAATCAGCAAGGCCGTGATCCCCGCTGCGGGACTCGGTACCCGGTTCCTCCCCGCAACCAAGGCGATGCCGAAAGAGATGTTGCCGGTGGTCGACAAGCCGGCCATCCAGTACGTGGTCGAAGAAGCGGTGGCGTCAGGACTCACCGATGTGCTCATGATCACGGGGCGCAACAAGAATGCGCTCGAGAACCACTTTGACCGAGTGGGCGAACTCGAGGCCACGCTCGAGGCGAAGGGCGACACTGAAAAGCTCGCCAAGGTCGAATATTCGACGGGCCTGGCCGACATGCACTATGTGCGGCAAGGTGACCCGCTGGGTCTCGGACACGCTGTGCTGCGCGCTCACATGCACGTGGGCCGTCAGCCCTTTGCCGTGCTGCTCGGTGACGACATCATCGACCCGCGCGACCCCCTGCTCGACCGCATGATCGATGTGCACGAGCAGCACGACACGAGCGTCATCGCGCTGCTCGAGGTCGACCCTGCGCAAGCGCACCTCTACGGTGTCGCAACGATCGAGCCCACCGACGACCCCGATGTCGTGCGCGTTGTCGACCTCGTCGAGAAGCCCGCGCCGGGCACCGCGCCCTCGAACTACGCCGTGATCGGCCGATACGTGTTGCGGCCCGAGATTTTCGACATCCTCGAACACACCGCCCCCGGCAAGGGCGGAGAGATTCAGCTGACGGATGCCCTGCTCGAGCTTGCTGGCAACGCCGAGGCCGGCGGGGTTTACGGTGTGGTGTTCCGCGGCCGCCGGTATGACACGGGCGACCGCCTCGACTACATCAAGGCCATCGTGCAGCTCGCCGTCGAGCGTGCCGACCTCGGCCCTGAGTTGCGCCCGTGGCTGCGCGATTTTGCTGCTCGTATGGATTGAGCCGTGGTGTCGATCATCCCCACCCTGCGCGATGGGGCGACGGTGTTGCGCCCCATTCGCGTGCGCGACGCTCGCTCGCTCGAAGCCGAACTCATCGATAGCCGCAGTTGGCTGCGCCCGTGGGAGGCAACGAGCCCCACGGCGCCCCTGCACTGGGATACCAAGGGCAGCATCCGCAACCTCATCGCGGGGGCGCGCTCCGGAACGGGCTTGCCATTCATCATCGAGACGGAAGGCCGCCTTGCTGGCCAGCTCAATGTGAGTGGCATGACCTACGGCTCGCTCGCCTCCGCGACGATTGGCTATTGGGTGGGCGCGGGTTTTGCCGGGCGCGGGCTGACGCCCACGGCCGTGGCGCTCGCGACCGATCACGTGTTCTTCGCCGTCGGGCTGCACCGCATGGAGATCTGCATTCGGCCCGAGAACGGGCCGAGCTTGCGCGTGGTCGAGAAGCTGGGCTTCCGCTACGAGGGGCTGCGTCGCCGCTACATCCACATCAACAACGACTGGCGCGACCACTTCTGCTTTGCGCTAACCGTCGAAGAGGTGCCACAGGGGGTGTTGCGTCGCTGGAAGGCGGGGCGCGTGCCGCCGGGCGCGGCGACCGTGCCCGAGGTTGACCTCATCGCCGCGCGCCGCGGAATCAGCCTGCCGCCCGCACGCTGAGGTCGAGCGCGCGCGAGCGGCAGGTCGGCTACCGCTAGACCCAGGTGACCGGAATCGTGAGCATGATCGCCGCGGCGAACACGAAGATCGCCGAGCCGATGATGATGAGCGAGTACTGCACCTTGCGGCTGCGCACGACGGCGGCAACACCGAGCAAGAACAGCGAGATGGCCATGAGTACGGTGGTGAGCGTCAGCCAGTCACCGCGGGCGTCGAGTTCGTCGGCCTGCCGGGTGAGTTCCACGGCTTCGTCGCTCTTCTCGGCGTAGGCGCCGAAGAGAACGTTTTGGTACTCCTCGTCATCGAGCGGGCTCGTGTAGAACTCGGTGTCGGTCGCGTTGATCGCGTCGGCGCGCTCGATCGCGGCTCCGAAGTGCTCGCTCACGGCGACGAAGTAGAGCGCGTCGTAGACCTCGGCGGCAACCGGGTCGCCCGCGTTGATCTGCGCCTGCAGTTCGGTGAGGCGCGCGAGCGTCTGCGAGTCCTGCACATACTCCTGGTTGCCTTCGAGGTACAGCGACTCGGCCTCGGCCGTCGTGCTCTGCGATTGCGACAGTGCCTTAGCGGTCTGGCCGTCATAGAGCGCGGCCTGGAACGAGACCCAGGCGGTGGCAACCGAGACGATGCCGAGCAAGATCACGATGAGCAGTTCAGCGTTACCGAAGAAAGCGCGCAGGCCGCTCTTCTCAGCGGTAGCAGTGGGCTCGGGGGCAGGGGTCGACGACATGGTTTCTTTCTTCACGAGGGAGAGGGGGGAGCGGGATGCGGTCTCGGGTCTGCCAACACTCCGCCGACCTGCCGACCGCACCGGCCTGAGAATCGTACCGTTGCGGCATGGAGACCACGAGCGGCGGCACGGCGATCCTCATCGTCATCGCTGCCGCGCTCTGGTTGCTCTATCTCGTGCCCATGTGGCGCCGCCGCCGCGAATACCTCGCGACCGAGCGCAACGCCATTCGCCTACAGCAGACCCTGCGCATCATGGCCCACGCGGCCGAGGTGCCCGAGTCGGTGCGCGCCGAGCTGACCGCGCGCGATGTGGCCGCGCAGCAGCGCTCACTCGCTGCCCGCCAACGCGAGCTTGCGGCGATTGAGCGTGCGCGTGACGCCGCCGCGCAGCGCGCACTGCGGGCGCGCCTCACCGAGTCGGCTCCCGGCCTCATGGCCGAAATGGATGCCGCCCGCCTCGGCCAGCGCCGCTTGCGCCGCTCGCGCGCGGTCACCTCGCTCACCACCCTTCTCGCTCTCATCGGCATCGGTGTCGCCCTCTCGCTGTCGGCGTGGGCCTGGGCCGGCTTCGCGGCCTTCGTCGCCATCAGCGGCGGGATGCTGCTCACGGGTCTCGCGCGCGCGCAACGCCGCCGCACGGCTCCCGTGGCGGGTGTGGCGGCCCCCGAGTTTGTCGACCTGGCAACCCCGGTACGCCGGGCGCCCGCCGGTGCGCGACGCGAGTGGACACCCGTGCCGCTGCCCAAGCCGAGCTACCTCAGCGCGCCGGTCGTGCCTGCTGGTGCCGTGGCTCCGGCTCTCGACCACGCGGCCGCACTCGCTGCCGCGGCGGCAGAAGCCGAGCGGGCGCAGCGCGCGGCGGCTCTTGCCGCGGCATCCGTCGACCGCGCCGCAGCGCCGTCGACCGTGACGGATGGCGACGCCCCGCGCGTCGAGCGCCCCGCCGCGAGCCGCTTCGCCGGCATGGGGCTCGTTGGCGGCTTGCCGACGCGCGCGCCCGACCTCGACGAGGTGCTGCAGCGGCGGCGCGCCGCCAGCTAAGCCCGCCCTCACCTCGGTCGAGCGCCTCGCGCGCGAATGGTAATGTGGTCGACGCACCACGGGCCTGTGGCGCAGTTGGTAGCGCGCCTCGTTCGCATCGAGGAGGTCAGGGGTTCGAATCCCCTCAGGTCCACCACTTCACCGCTCTGTCGAACGGCGTCAGCTCGACGCGCGTGACCGCGACTCCAGCGCCCGCGCGGGCACGCCGCGAATCAGCAGCGAGAGCAGAATCGCGAACTCGCCGATCGTGGCGGGGATGACGAGCAGGTCGGCGACCGCGGTGGTCTCGGGCGCGAGGGTGATGAGCACGATGTTGGCGAGGTAGCCGGCGCCGCCGACGAGCAGCACCCAGCCGATCCAGCGCCAGGCGAAGCCGGAGCGCAGCACGAGCAATCCCATCGGGATGAGCCACGCGCCGAAGAACACCGTGCCGACGGCCCAGAAACCTTCGGAGAGGGTGATGAGCAGGGTGACCTGCGAGGCGGCGTCGGGGAGGCCAGCATCCGCAATCGTGGTCGCCGTGCTGAGGGCGGCGGCGCTGCCGAGAATCGCGACGGCGTTCATGAGGCCGAAAGTCGTGAGCGTGATGGCGGCGAACGAGTTCACCGAGCGGAAAAGCGCGAAGAACCAGAGGGCAGCGAGCACTTGCGTGACGACGACGCCGAGTTCGAGCAGCAGGCCGAGTCGCGCGAGGGGGAGGTTGCCGGTGAGGGCGTCGAGCACGGCATCGCTCTCGCCGGTGATGAAGACCTGGGGGCGGATGAGCAAGAAGCTCAGCGCGCCCGTGGCGGCGAGGCCGAGGTAGAAGGCGCCCGTGAGGCGGGCGGTTCGAGTGAGGGGGTGCATGGGTTCTCCGTTCAGGGGGGTTGCGCGATTCGCAAACTTATGGCGTAAGGTTGCCTTACATCGTAAGGAAACGCAAGACTGAAGGTGACGAAAGGACGCCGTGACCCCCTCACCTCGAGCACCTCTGACGCGCGACCGCATACTCGCGACCGCGATGCAGGTTGCCGATGCCGAGGGCCTCGCGGCTGTCAGCATGCGTCGCCTCGCCACCGAGTTGAAGGTTGAGGCCATGTCGATCTATCACCATCTCGCCAACAAAGACGCGATTCTCGACGGGCTCGTTGAGCTCATCGCGCGCGAGATTCTCGCTGAGTCAGCCAGTGCCACCATCGAGCCCGTGAGCGATTGGCGCGATGAGGTGCGAGCCCGCAGTCTGGCGGCTCGCCGCGTGATGATGCGGCATCCGTGGGCGCCGTCGCTCATCACGTCTCGGCGCGCGATTCCGTTCGAGATTCAGGCGGTCTTCGAAGCCGTGCTCGCCGCCATGATTCGGGGCGGGCTGTCGTATCGCGTCGCCCACCGGGGCATGCACGCACTGAGCAGCATGGCGCTCGGCTTCGTCAACGAGCCGTTCAGCCCACCCGCCGAAGGCTCGTCGAGCAGTGACGCGCCGGCCGAGCTCGACACCCTCGACCCCGCCATGATCGCCGCGATGGCCGACGTCTTTCCACACACGGCGGCGATGGTCGCCGAAGAACTGCACGCCGAGAGCGACGCGATGCTCGGCTGGTGCGACTCACAAACCGAGTTCGAGTTCACGCTCGGGCTCTTGCTCGATGGCCTTGACCAGGCCGCCCGATCGGAGGCCTGACTCATGCCAATGCCACGCTGGTGGGCCCACATGAACAAATGGATGTTCAACCCTCGTGAGCTCAAAAAGGGCAAGTATGCCGTGCTCGTGCACGTGGGCCGCACGTCGGGCCGCGAGTACCTCACGCCCCTCGAGCCGACACCCGTCGAGGGCGGCTACCTCTTCGTGCCTGTCTATGGCGTGGAGTCGGACTGGGTGCGCAACGTACTCGCCGCCGGCTCGGCGCGACTGCGCACGGGAAACACCGAGGTCGTTGTCACGAACCCGCGGCTCATCGATGCTGAGGCGGCGTTCGCGTTGCTGCCCGAGGGTGCGCCGCGGCCTCCGAAGTGGCTCAAGCTCGAGCAGTATCTGCTCGCCGACGTCGAGGGTGCGGCTCGCAGCTAGCGCTTCCCGAGCTGGGTCGGAGGTCGGGGCTACGCTCGCGACATGACGAACGACCCCGCCCCGATCGACCCGACAGTTCTGCAGTGGATGCTCGACACCGACCCCGCCCTGCGCTGGCAGGTCGAGCGCGACCTGCTCGGTGAGCCCGAGGCCGTGTGGCAGGCCACCCGCGCGCGGGTCGCGACCGAGGGCATGGGCGCCGAGCTGCTCTCGCACCAAGACCCCGACGGGCAGTGGGCGGGCGGTGCCTACTTTCCGGCCGAGTTCGACTGGGATAGCGAGGAGGCCCAGCATGGTCAGCCGTGGACGGCCACGACGTGGAGTCTGCTGACCCTGCGCGAGTTCGGCCTCGATGCCGCGGCGCTCACCGGCACGGCCGAGAAGCTCGCCGCGAACAGTCGCTGGGAATACGACGACCTGCCCTACTGGGGCGGCGAGGTCGACGCGTGCATCAACGGCTTCACGCTCGCCAACGGCGCGTGGCTCGGCGGTGCGAAAAACGGCGCCGATGTCGACGGCATCGCCACGTGGTTCGCCGAGCACACCTTGGCCGAGGGCGGCTGGAACTGCGAGTGGGTCGAGGGCTCGACGCGCGCCAGCTTTCACTCCACACTCAACGCGCTCAAGGGCATCCTCGAGTGGGAAGAGCGCACGGGCGACACCCGCCTTCGCGAGGTGCGTCACGCCGGCGAGGAATACCTGTTGCGGCGACGGATGCTCTACCGCGAGTCAACCGGAGAGCTCGTTGCCCCCTGGGCCACCCACTTCGGCTACCCGTTCCGCCACGTCTACAGCGCCCTCAACGCGCTCGACTACCTGCGACGAGCGTCACTGCTCGAGGGCACGCCGCCCGACGAGCGAGCATCCGACGCCATCGGGATTATCCGGAGCGCCCAGCAGCCCGACGGGCAGCGCGGTGCAGGAACCTGGCTGCAAGAGCGCCGCCACCCGGGCCGCGTCTGGTTCGAGCTCGACGTGCCCGTGGGCGAGCCCTCACCGTGGCTGACCTTCCTCTCGCTGCGGGTTCTGCGCTGGTGGGATGGCGCCGTCGGAGCTGACAGCGGGGCGTGAGCGTGTTGCGTCGCGTTGCGCGGCGGCGCCCGCGATCACGACGGTCACGATGCCGATGAGCTGCAGCACGCCCGGAGTCTGACTGAGCACGATGAGCCCGATGATGAGCCCAAACGCGGGTTCGATCGCGAGCAACGTGCCGAACGCCGTGTGGGTCATTCGGCGCAGCGCCAGCATCTCTAGCCCGAACGAGATCACGGGCGTGAGCAACGCAATGCCGGCCGCGAGCAGAATGACCGGCAGCGTGGGCGTGCCGCCGATGACCGAGGGCACGCCAATGATCGTCGTGACGACGGCCGCGATGGGGATCGTGTAGGCGAGGCCCGAGATGCCGCTGAAGCGGTCGCCGACGCGCTGCGTGAGCAGGTTGTAGAGACCCCAGCAGGCACCGGCGAGCAGGGCGAAGAGGATGCCGAGAGCATCCGTCGCCCCTTGCCAGGGCTCGGTCAGCAGCACGACGCCGACGAAAGCGAGGGCCGGCCAGACGAGCGCCCGGCGTCGACGGCTCATGACGGCCGCGACGGTCAGCGGCCCGAGAAACTCAATCGCGACGGCGGTGCCGAGCGGAATGCGGTCGAGCGCGGCGAGAAAGAGCGTGGTCATGAGGCCCGTGACGGTTCCGAGCATGAGCAGGCTCGGCACGTCGGCGCGACGGATGCTGCGCAGGTTCGGCCGCACGATGAGCAGCAAGAACAGCGCGCCGAAGCACATGCGCAACCACGAGGCGCCGCCGGCGCCGACCGCGTCGATGACCGTCACCGAGAGCGCGCTCGACAACTGGATGAGCAACATCGCCACGACGGCGAGTGACCAGGCCGGGGGAGCGGGGCGAGTGGGGCTATTCATCGGATGCTCCTCGAGAGGTCGTCGTGCCCACACCCGGTTCGAGCACCGTGAGTGAGAATCGCGCGGCGGATTCGCCCGCGCCGGCGTAGCTGTGTGGCGCATCGCCGCGGAAGGTGAGGGCGTCGCCGGTGCCGAGCTCGTGTA
This sequence comes from Microbacterium sp., assembly GCA_043764515.1. Lineage (GTDB taxonomy): Bacteria > Actinomycetota > Actinomycetes > Actinomycetales > Microbacteriaceae > Microcella. The sequence continues at coordinate 22,890 of JAYUKK010000144.1, read as the reverse complement.
CTCGGTCGTCAATCTCGATGCGCATGGCGCCCTCGAGCACGTGCAGCAGTTCACGCGTTCCCGGGGGGTGGGGCTCGCTCGCGTGGCGCTCGCCGGGGTGCATGGTCCAGTGCCAGAGCTCGAACACGTCGGGGGAGGCGCTGGCGGCGACGAGCGCACCCGAGCCCCCGTGTTCGCCGCGCCACAGTACGGCGGCGGAGCCGGCTCGCGTCACGCGCTCGTCGGGTTGGGATGGCGGCTCGACAAGCGCAGGGAGCCCAACGCCGAGCGCATCGCTCAGCCTGAGCAGGGTGCCGATGCTCGGGTTAACGCCGCCCTGCTCGACGTTGACGACCATGCGGCGGCTGACTCCTGCGGCGGCGGCGAGCTGGTCGAGCGTCCACCCGCGCGCTGCACGCTCGTGCCGCACGCGCGCGCCGATGACGCGCGCGAGTGCATCCGTCTCGATCTCCATGAGTGCACAATAATGCACTATGGGTGCATGATGGTGCTCATGACCGTCAGCGCCACTTTCATCTTCGCCCTGCGCGAACTCGACGAGCGGTTTCACGAGCTCAACGACGAGATCGCCGCGCGGGCCCGCGCGATTCCCGGGTTCTTGGGTGAAGAGGCCTGGCATGACGACACGACCGGGCTGCACAGCGAGGTCTACTACTGGGAGACCGCGGATGCCCTGCGCGAGCTGATCGCCATGGACACGCACGGCATCGCCAAAGGGCTCGCCGACAACTGGATCGCCGAGTATCGCGTCGTGATCGCCGAGGTGCAGTCGGTCTACGGCCACCCGACTCTCGGGCTCACGCACATTCCGCCCGGGGCACCGGCGCTGAGTGCCTAGCGCTCAGCGCCTAGCGTCGCGCGCTTAGCCGAGCCGCGCGAGCGCGGCCCGCGCCGCGTTCCACCCGCCCATGCCGTGCACGCCGCCACCGGGCAGCGTTGACGATGAGCAGAGAAACAGCCCCGGCACGGGCGTGGCCCACGGCGTGAGCGAGAGCGACGGACGCGCTGCGAGTTGCCGCAGGTCGGTGGCGCCGCCGCCGATGTCACCGCCCACGAGGTTGGCGTTCCCGGCTTCGAGGGTTGCGGGGTTCGACACGTACCGGCCGAGCACGCGCTCGCGAAAGCCGGGAGCGACGCGCTCGAGTTGGGCCTCGATCGCCGTGAGGGCATCCACGGTTGATCCGTTGGGCACGCGGCAGTAGGCCCACAGCGTGTGTTTGCCCGCGGGGGCGCGGGTCGGGTCGGCGACGGTTGCCTGCACGGCGAGCACCCAGGGGTCGTCAACGTGGCGACCGCGGGCGGCCTCGCGTTCGGTGCGGGCGACTTGCTCGGCCGTGCCGATGTGCACGGTTCCCGCGCCCGCGAGGGCGGGGTCGGCCCACGGCACGGGGCCGTCGAGCGCCCAGTCGACCTTGAAGACTCCGGCGCCGTAGCGCCAGCGGTCGAGCCGACGGGCGTAGCGCGCGGGCAGCGCATCACCCGCGATCGCGCGCACCTGTCGCGGCGTGAGGTCGAGCACGATGATGCGCGCGCTCGGCAGCTCGGCGAGCGAGGTGACGCGGTGACCCGTGCGCAGTTCGCCACCGAGCGCGGTCAGGCGCGCGACGAGCGCGTCGGCGACCGACTGCGAGCCGCCGCGGGCGACGGGCCAGCCGACTCCGTGCGCGAGGCCGCCGAGCATGAGGCCGATGCCCGTCGTGAGCGGTTGCCCGAGCGGAACGGCCGCGTGCGCCGCGAGCCCCGCGAAGAGGGCTCGCGCGGGTTCATCGCGAAACATCGCGCGCGTGACGAGACTCGCGGGCCACAGCCCCCGCACGCCAAACGCGAACAACTCGCGCGGAGCGTGCGGCGGCAGGTGGGTCGGGTCGAGCACCGAGGCGGCGAGGCCCGGCCAGTGCGTGGAGAGGTGGGCGAGCATCCGTCGCCAGGCGCGTCCGTCGCGGCGGAGCGCCTCGGCTGTAGCGTCGATCGAGCGGTGCAGAATCGCCGACCGGTTCGCGTCGATCGCGTGGCCCAGGGGAGTGGGCGGATGCACGAGCTCAAGCCCGCTGCTCGATAAGTTAAGCGCCCGCATCGCCGGCGAGGCCAGGCCAAGCGCGTGCACCGTCGCGCCGAGGTCGTGCACGAACCCGGGCAGAGTCAGTTGCTCGCTGCGTAAGCCGCCGCCGGGCTGCTCGGCCGCTTCGAGCACGAGCACCCGCAGCCCCGCCTCGGCCAGCCGCACCGCGGCGACCAAGCCATTCGGCCCTGAGCCGACGACGACCGCGTCGACCTCGGGGGCGGGGGAGGAGGGCATGAGGCTGATTGTGCCGCATGAGCCTGCGCGCGGCAGACTAAACCCATGACTGACCAGCACCTCGCCCACGAACACCCCGCCGACCGCCACGACATCATCCGCGTCGAGGGTGCCCGCGAGAACAACCTCAAAAACGTGAGCGTCGACCTGCCCAAGCGCCGGCTGACGGTCTTCACGGGAGTGAGCGGGTCGGGCAAGTCGAGCCTCGTGTTCGGCACGATCGCGGCCGAGTCGCAGCGCATGATCAACGAGACCTATAGCTCGTTCGTGCAGGGCTTCATGCCGAGCCTCGCGCGCCCCGACGTCGACAGCCTCGACGGCCTGACGACGGCGATCATCGTCGATCAAGAGCGCATGGGCGCCAACTCGCGGTCGACCGTGGGCACGGCGACCGATGCCAACGCGATGCTGCGCATTCTGTTCTCGCGGCTCGGCCAGCCCTCCATCGGCTCGCCCAACGCGTTTTCGTTCAACATTCCGTCGAGTCAGACGAGCGGCACGCGCACGACGAGCACGGGCACGACGACGGTCGTCGAGAACGAGACCTACCTGGGCGGCATGTGCCCGCGGTGCGAGGGCATGGGCCGGGTCAATGACATTGACCTCACGCAGCTGTTCGACGACTCGAAGTCGCTGCTCGATGGCGCCCTCACGATTCCGGGCTACACGGTCGACGGCTGGATGGTGCGCATCTTCACCGCCTCGGGGTTCTTCGACCCGGCCAAGCCGATTCGTGACTTCACCGAGGCCGAGCGCAACGACTTTCTCTACAAAGACCCGGTCAAGGTCAAGATCGACAACATCAACATGACCTACGAGGGTCTCGTGCCCAAGATTCAGAAGTCGATGCTGTCGAAAGACGTGGATGCGCTGCAGCCCCACATTCGCGCCTTTGTCGAGCGCGCCGTCACGTTCACCCTGTGCCCCGAGTGTGGTGGCACGCGACTCAACGCGGGCGCGCGCTCATCCAAGGTTGCCGGCATCAGCATCGCCGACGCGTGCGCGATGCAGATCAGTGACCTCGCCGAGTGGGCCGCGACGGTCACCGACCCCTCCGTCGCGCCGCTCGTCGCCAACCTGCGGCGCTTGCTCGACTCGTTCGTCACGATCGGTCTCGGCTACCTCTCGCTCGACCGGCCGTCGGGCACGCTCTCGGGTGGCGAGGCGCAGCGCACCAAGATGATTCGGCACCTCGGCTCGTCGCTCACCGACGTCACCTATGTCTTCGACGAACCGACCGTGGGCCTGCATCCGCACGACATTCAGCGCATGAACGAGCTACTGCTGCAGCTGCGCGACAAGGGCAACACCGTGCTCGTCGTCGAGCACAAGCCCGAAGCCATTGCGATCGCCGACCACGTCGTCGACCTCGGCCCCGGCGCGGGAACCGCCGGCGGTGAGATCGTGTTCGAAGGCACCATCGAGGGGCTGCGAGCCAGCGGAACCCTCACCGGCCGGCACCTCGACGACCGCGCACGGCTCAAGAGTGCGGTGCGCGCATCCACCGGCGCACTCCAGGTGCGGGGCGCAAACTCGCACAATCTTAAGAACGTTGACGTGGATGTTCCGCTCGGGGTGCTCGTGGTCGTCACGGGTGTGGCGGGCTCCGGCAAGAGTTCGCTCATCCACGGTTCGCTCGTTCACCACAACGGTGCCTCGCGCGACGGAGTCGTCGCGATCGACCAGGGCGCCATCCGCGGATCACGCCGCAGCAACCCCGCCACCTACACAGGGTTGCTCGATCCGATTCGCACGGCCTTCGCCAAAGCGAACGGGGTCAAGCCCGCCCTGTTCAGCGCGAACTCTGAGGGCGCGTGCCCCGCGTGCAACGGCAATGGGCTCATCTTCACCGACCTTGGGCCCATGGCCACGGTCTCGACCGTGTGTGAAGAGTGCGAGGGTCGGCGCTTTCAGGCCGCCGTGCTCGAGTACCGGCTGGGCGGCAAGAACATCAGCGAGGTGCTCACGATGCCCGTCGCCGAGGCCGAGCAGTTCTTCGCCGCGGGAGACGCGAAGCTGCCCGCCGCGCACGCCATTCTCGACCGCCTCGTGGATGTTGGCCTCGGCTACACCAGGCTCGGCCAGCCGCTCTCGACCCTGTCGGGCGGTGAGCGGCAACGCCTCAAGCTTGCCACCCAGATGGCCGACAAGGGCACGATCTACGTGCTCGACGAGCCGACGACGGGCTTGCACCTCGCCGACGTCGAGAACCTGCTCGGGCTGCTCGACCGACTCGTCGACAGCGGCAAGTCGGTCATCGTCATCGAGCACCATCAGGCCGTCATGGCGCATGCCGACTACATCATCGACCTGGGCCCCGGCGCCGGCCACGACGGCGGCCGCGTCGTCTTCGAAGGCACGCCGACCGAGCTTGTCGCCGCGCGCTCGACCCTCACGGGTCAGCACCTCGCCGAGTACGTCGGGGGTTAACCCCCGCGCACGCGTCGACCTCCAGCCCCTACCCTGGGCACGACACCACAGGAGGAACACATGGCAGGCAAAGGCATGCAGCAGGCAGCTCCGCTCGGATTCTTCGGGCTGCTCGCCTACATCGGCGCGGCGATCTACTTCATCGGCAAGAGCGACGGCGGCTTCTGGGATGTCATCGTCGGATTGCTGCAGGCGATCGTGTGGCCGGCCTATGCCGTCTACGGCGGCCTGACCGCCCTCGGCGTCTGAACCTTTAGTGCGCCGCCGCTCCTGCGGCGCGCATTTGTAGCGCCGCGGGCACACGCTGAATCGGCAAGACTGTTCGCATGACGACGTTTGGCACGCTCGCCCTTGCGCCCGCCGCTGATCACCCCGAACTACTCGCCGAGCCCGTGCGCGCGTTTCTCGCCGAGCACCCCGACGACCGCGTGCTCGTCGGCGCGATCGATGCCGAGCTCGCCGACACGGCGGCGTTCTGCGCGCACTACGAGGTCGACCCGTCGCAGGGCGCGAACTGCGTCGTCGTCGAGGCACGGCGCGGCGAAACGCGCACACTTGTCGCGTGCATGATCTTGGGCAGCGATCGCATCGATGTGAACGGGGCGGTGCGGCGGATGCTCGACGCACGCCGAGCATCCTTCGCGCCCCTCGACGCCGTGATCGAGGCGACCGGCATGGAGTACGGCGGCGTGACCCCTCTGGGCCTGCCGAGTGACTGGCCGATTCTCGTCGACGAGGCCGTCGCTGCGAGTGGCTCGCTCATCGTCGGCGCAGGACTCCGCGGCGCCAAGGTGCTCGTCACGGGCGAGTACCTCGCCGGCCTGCCGGGTGCCACGGTCGCACCCATCGCGCAGCGCGCGTAACCCGTCCCGGCCCGAAGGGTCAGTGCGCGAACAGCACCTTGAGCACGACCACGACCGCGCAAGCGACGGCGAGCAGCAGTCCGCTCGAGAGCGTGCGCCACGTCGCTCGCCGGCCGCTGAGCCGCTCGACCAGAAAGCCGATGAGCGCGATCCGGCCGACCACCCAGACTGCCGCAGCCAGTTGGGCCAGTTGCGTCGGAACAAACGACACGCTCGCCGCGAGCAGAATCACGACGGGCACGACTCCCGACACAAGAATCGGTGTGGCATCGCGAATCTCGTGCGCCATGTGGGGGTAGTGCGCGTGGCGTTCACGCCCCAGCTGTTGCCCGACGTTATGCGCCAAAATGTGAGCGACATAGGTGGTCACTGCGGTCACCGCGACGAGCAGCGCCGCGTCACCGCCAACGATCGATTTGCCCGTCGCGATGACGATGGCAGCGAGAACGAGAATGTTGCCGTAGACGTAGGCCGAGAGGCGCACGCGCAATCGCTCGGTCGGCAGATCGTCTCCGGCGCGATCGGTCATCCACCGGGGCAATCGCCGACTCTGCGACGCGTCGACACCCTCTGCGGCAGTGTCCACCGGTGTCGCTATACCGAGTAGTCGACGACGGCGCGGTCGCTCACGACCGTGCCGATCCAAGCGGCGACCTCTTTGTGCGCGGGGTGCACTTGGTAGGCCTCGAGTGCGGCGTTGTCGTCGTGCTCCGACACGAGCACGACATCCCAATGCCCCTTGACGAGGCCGAGATCGCGGTCAACGCGAATGCTCTGGATGCCCGGAATCTGCGTCTCAAGAGCCTGCAGCCGCTCGGCGATGCCGTGGGCGTCGTCGCGACGCTGCAGTTCGTCGGTGGCGCCGAGGCGGAACATCACGATGTGGCGGATCATGCACTCACTATAGGGATGGGCGGCACGCCTCGCAGGGGCTAGATTCTGCCCATGGAGTCGCGCTTCTCTACGCCCGTGCAAATGCGGGAATCTGTCTTCTTCGATGGCCCCGAGGCTCGCGCCCGCTATTCGCGGTTCTGGATGCTGTTGGTGCTGTCCTCGATCATCGCTTCGGCTGGCGTCGTGGCCGACTCGACGGCCGCCGTCATCGGCGCCATGATCGTGGCCCCTTTGCTCGGGCCGATTCAGGGCACGATGCTCGCGACCGTGCTCGGTGATCGCTCGAACCTCGTGCGCTCGCTCTTGCTCGTTGTCGCGGGCGCGGGGGTCGCGATCGCCATCGGCTTTGTGATCGGTCTGCTGGTGGCAGGTGACGTCGTGGCGGCGACCAACTCGCAAGTGGCTGGTCGCGTGAGCCCACGCCTCATCGACTTGCTCGCAGCACTCGGCACCGGCGTGGTCGGCTCGGTGGCTCTCGTGCGCCGAGACATCTCTGACACGTTGCCCGGCGTGGCCATCGCGATTTCGCTTGTGCCGCCGCTCACGGTCGTGGGGCTAACGCTCGAAGCGGGTGCGCTTGACGAGGCCTTCGGTGCTCTGCTGCTGTTCGTCACCAACGTTGTCGCGATCATCGCCACGGGCATCGTGGTCATGTCGTTCTATGGCGTCAACAAGCTTTCGGCCGTGGGCGTCGCCGCGGGCACGCACCGTGCCAGCCTGCGTAAGCCGGCAATCTTGCTCGCGGCCATGCTGATCATCATCGGCCTCCCGCTCTCGGTCACGAGTTTCCAGATCGGCGCCAAGTCGATCATCGAGTCCGCGGTGCAGAGCGAGGTGGACGCGTGGCTCGTCGACACGGGGTGGAGCCTCGAGGGCATCGACTACACGGGCCTCGAACTCACGGTGACGGTCGAGGGCCCGTTACCCGTCCCCGACACCGCGACGCTTGAGGCGGCGCTCGCCGATCGCGGCGTCGCGACGGAAAACGTCACGATCGTGCTCATTCCGGTGTTCCGGGTCGAGCTCGGCGGCTAGTCGCGCGACGTCATCGTGCGCGCGCAGCGAACATCGGCCCGCGCACAGCGCGCGGCGATGCGCAGCGAATACCCTGGAGGGGTGACTTCTTTCGCCGCGACTCCGGCCGTGCCCGCCCCCGACGGGCACTCTCCGGCGTCGGCGTCGATCGCGGTGTTTACGAGCGACGAGCTCGCGAGCATCCGCTCGCAGTTTCCGATTCTCGCGCGCGAGGTCAACGGGCATCCGCTTGCTTACCTTGACTCGGCCGCGACGGCGCAAAAGCCGCTGCGGGTGATCGAGGCCGAGAGCGCGTTCTACCGTGAGTCGAACGCGGCTGTGCATCGCGGAGCCCACACGCTCGCCGGCGAAGCGACCGAGCTGTATGAGGATGCTCGCCGCACCGTCGCCGCCTTCCTCGCCGTCGACGAGAACGAGGTCGTCTTCACGAGCCACGCGACCGAAGCCCTCAACCTCGTCGCCTACGCCCTGGGCACCGCGAGCATCGGCCGCGGCGCTGGTGCGAGCTCGGCGGCCGCGGCATACGGATTACACGCGGGCGACGAGATCGTCGTCACCGAGCTGGAGCACCACGCCAACTTGATCCCGTGGCAAGAACTTGCGGCGCGCACGGGCGCGACCCTGCGCTTCATCCCGGTGCTTGACGACGGATCGCTCGACCTCGAGGCCGCCGCGCACATCATCGGCGAGCGCACGCGCGTGCTCGCCGTGGCGCACGTGTCGAACGTGACGGGTGCCACGCTGCCGCTCGAGGTGCTCGTACCGCTCGCGCGGGCGGTCGGGGCGCTCGTGGTGCTCGATGCCTGCCAGGCGGCGCCGCACCTTGCGCTGCACCCGCGCAAGCTCGACGTCGACATCGCGGTGTTTAGCGGCCACAAGCTCTATGGCCCCACGGGTATCGGTGTTCTCTACGGCCGCGCTGAGCTGCTCAACGCTCTGCCGCCTTTTCTGTACGGCGGCTCGATGATCACGACCGTCACGATGGAACGCGCTGAGTACTTGCCCTCGCCGCAGCGATTCGAGCCCGGAACACCGCGCATCGCGCAGGCCATCGGGCTCGCCGAAGCAGTACGGTTCGTCAGCGAGCTCGGGCTCGACCGCATCGCGGCAAGCGAGCACGCGCTGACCGAGCGACTGCTCACGGGGCTCGCGCGCATCCCGAACATTCGACTACTCGGGGCGCCGAGCCCGGCCCCCCGCGTCGGCCTCGCGAGCATTGTGGTCGACGAGGTGCACGCGCACGACGCTGGGCAGGTGCTCGATGAGGTCGGCATCGCCGCGCGCGTCGGTCACCACTGCGCCCAACCTCTGCACCGCCGCTTCGGCGTCACGGCGAGCCTTCGGCTCAGCCTCGGCGTGCACTCGACGGCCGACGAGGTTGATCGGGCGCTCGCGGCCGTGGCGAGCATCCGCCCATTCTTTGGGCTCAGTGAAGGAGCGACGTCGTGAGCGGCCTCGAGCAGCTGTATCAGCAGATCATCATCGACCACTCGAAGCACCCGCACGGCGTGGGCCTCGACGCGGGGGAGGAGACGAGCCACCAGCGCAACCCCGTGTGTGGCGACGAGATCACCCTCGCCCTGCGGTGGGATGCCGATGGCGCGCACATCGACGCGGTCGCCTGGGAGGGTGCCGGCTGCTCGATCTCTCAGGCGAGTGCGTCACTGTTGGCGACTCTCGCGGAAGAGTCGGTCGACGAGGGTTCAGCCTGGACGCCCGCAGAGTTGACGGCGCTCATCGACGAGTTTCGCGAGGCCCTGCGCTCGCGCGGGGCCACGCCGCTCGACGAAGAGCGCTTCGGCGACGCGGCTGCCCTCAGCGGAGTCTCAAAGTATGTCGCGCGCGTCAAGTGCGCGATGCTCGCGTGGGTCGCGGCAGAAGACTTGCTACAGCGCCGCTCGAGCTAGCGGGGCTGGCTAGACCCGCTCGAGAACCCAGAGCGGAATCAGCCGCTCGGTCTTGAGTTGGTAGTTCGAGTAGTCGGGCCAGCTCTCGCATGCCCGCGCCCACCACATGTGGCGATCCTCGCCCTCAAGGACACGCGCCCGGTAGTCGTGCTTCTCCGCCATGTCCTGCAGCTCGCACAACGGGTGGGCGCTGAGGTTGTGGTGCCACACCGGGTTCTCGGGGGCGCCACCTTTCGAGGCCACCACGACGTAGTCTCCGTCGTGCTCGACGCGCATCAGGGCCGTCTTGCGAAGCATCCCGGTCTTCGCCCCGAGCGTCGTGAGCACGATGATCCGGCGCCCGCGCAGATCGTTACCCTCAACACCGTTGGTGCGTTCATACAGTTCGGCTTGCTCGCGGGCCCAGCCAGACGTGCTCGGTGCATACTCTCCGGTCAGTGGCATGACATCAGGCTAGCCCGCGCTTGGCGTGTCGCGCGCGGGCCGCGTAGTGTCGGCGCTCGAACGTATGTTCGAGTGATTCCCATCAGAACTGCGCCGGGCCGGAGCGCGCGCAACCACGAAGGCGAGACAGCCGTGCCGGCTCGTGCTCACAGCATTCCCGACCCTGAAACCACCCCGCAGCCCGATGCCGTGGCGATCGTGTGGGCCGACCCCGATGGTCGCCCCACGAGGCTCGTCTGGGCCGGAACCCGCTGGCGCGTAACCGATAAGCCCACGGTGATTACCGAGCCTGTCTCGTGGTGGCGACGCCTCGATGTGGATGCTCAGGCCCTCGCCGTGGCCCCGCGCACCTGCACGGGCTGGCGTTTTCAGGCCACCGCCGACGACGGCCGCAGCTGCGTACTCGACGTGCGCGACGACGGTGACCCGGCGCGCTGGTTCGTCGTGAAGGTCTACGAATAGCGCGAGCGCGGTCTCCGCGCCGTCGGCGTGTTTCGTGACATCGAAAGACACAGTGAGACTGAACAGAGCGCTGAACGCAGAATCATGCCACCAGTTGGGCAGGAAATCGTTGCCAATTCATAATTGACTTACGTTGTCATTCCCGGTAGCGTCACTTTTCACGAGGTCGACCACGGCATGTGCGCCCACCGAACTCGCGTCAGTCAACGACGACACCAAGGGAGAATCACAAGATGGCAATGAAGCACATCGCAGGGCTGGCGCTAGTCGCCGTCGCCCTTGCAGGCTGCTCGTCGGCACCTGCCGACTCGGGCACCGACGGAGAAATCACCGGCGAGATCACGGTTCTGACCAACCGCACTGACCTCGTCGACACCGTGTTCCAGGACTACAAGGCCGAGTTTGAGGCCGCGTACCCGGGCACCACGGTGAACTTCGAGGCGATCACCGACTACGAGGGCGAGGTGTCGATCCGCCTCAACACCGAGGACTACGGAGACGTGCTCCTCATCCCCAACTCGGTCACGCCCGACCAGTTCCCGCTCTTCTTTGAGCCGCTCGGCACGATTGACGAGCTCAGCGAGACCTACCGCTTCGTCGAAGAGAAGTCGTTCGACGGCAACGGGTACGGCGTCGCGATCACGGGCAACGCGCAGGGCATCGTCTACAACAAGACCGTGTGGGAGGCCGCTGGCGTTACCGACCTGCCGACGACCCCCGACGAGTTCCTTGACGCGCTGCAGGCAATCGCCGACAACACCGACGCGATTCCGTACTACACGAACTACGCCGACGGATGGCCGCTCACGCAGTGGTCGGGCAACCGTGGCATCACGGGCAACGTCAACGAGTCGATCGACCTTACGCAGTCCGACAGCCCGTGGTCCTCGGGCGAGTACTACGAGGTCACCGATGGTCTTCTCTACGACATCGTGGCTGCAGGCCTGAGCGAAGAAGACCCGCTCACCACCAACTGGGAAGAGTCGAAGACTCTCATCGGTTCGGGCCAGGTAGCCACCATGGTGCTCGGCTCTTGGGCCATCACGCAGATGCGGGATGCTGCGGTCGCGGCTGGCGGCTCGGCTGACGACATCGGCTACATGCCGTTCCCGTACCAGGTCGACGGCACGTTCTACTCGACGATCGGTGGCGACTACAAGAACGCGATCAACGCGAACTCCGAGAACAAGGCCACGGCACGCGCGTGGATCGAGTGGTTCGCCGCTGAGTCGGGCTACGCGCTGTCGCAGGGTGGCCTCTCGCCGCTCGTGGACGGCCCGAGCCCCGACACGCTGGGTGACTTCGACGCCGCGGGCGTCGAGTACATCGAGCTGGCCCCGGCCCCCGCCGGCAGCGAGAGCCTCGAGAACGACATCGCCAACACGGCAGAAATCGACCTCTTTGGCCCGATCTACCGTCAACAGTTGGTTGACATCGCCCGCGGTGCCGCGGATGGTGACAAGGCATCGTTCTTCGAGCAGCTGAACCAGCGCTGGGCCGACGCCCGCGCGCAGGTCGGCTAACAACCAGCTCCACCGTCTCCGGCGCGACGTCGCGTCGGGGGTGTTACCCGAGAGGATTGTCCACTGTGACAAGCACCACCTCCCCCAGCTCACCTGCTGACACCCCCGACGCGCACGGCGCGGGAGACAGTTCGACCGCCGTATCCCCCCGCCCCGCCGCTCTGCGAACCCGACGCAGGCGGGGCGGGTGGGTGCAGCCTTGGCTCTACCTCGCGGCACCGCTCGTGCTGCTCATTACGTTCACCTACGTGCCGGTCGGCAACATGATTTGGTACAGCTTCACCTCGTGGGACGGGCTCGACCCCGTCAAAGAGTTCATCGGGCTCAACAACTACATCAAGGCCTTCACTGACCCGCGCTATTGGCAGGTCTTCGCGGTGAGCCTCTACTACTTCGCTGCCTCCTTCGTGCAGCTGGCCCTGGCGCTCTACTTCGCCACCGTGCTGAGTTTCCGCACTCGCTTCCGCAACTTCTTCAAGGGTGTGCTGTTCTTCCCTTACCTCCTCAACGGGGTCGCCATCGGCTTTGTATTCCTTTACCTGTTCCAGCCCGGGGGCACGCTCGACAGCCTTCTGGGCGTGTTCGGAGTGAGCGAAACGCCCTTCTGGTTGGGCGACCCCGATGTGGCCAACATCTCGCTCGCGGCGACCTCCATCTGGCGCTACATGGGCCTCAACTTCGTCCTCTTTCTCGGAGCGATCCAGTCGATCCCGCACGAGCTCTACGAAGCGGCCGAGCTCGATGGCGCAAACAGTTGGCAGCAGTTCCGGTACATCATCGCCCCCGGCATCAAGCGCATCATCGGGCTCTCGTTCATCCTCGCGATTGCCGGCAGCCTCTCGGTCTTTGAGATTCCGTACATCATGACCGGCGGCGCCAATGGCACCTCGACCTTCGTCATTCAGACCGTGCAGACGGCCTTTGTCTTCCGCGGCATCGGCCTCGCATCCGCCCTCGCCGTCATCTTGCTCGTGATCGTTCTGCTCACGACCTGGGTGCAACGGCGCATTGTTCCCGACGAGAAGGTGTCGCTCTCATGATCACGCGTGTCTTGGTGACGACGGGCAAGTACATCTCGCTCGTAGCGGCCGCTGGCGTCGCTCTCATTCCGCTCGTCGTCGTGCTCTTCGCCTCGTTCAAAACCTCCGAAGAGTACGCGACCACGAGTCCGCTGACGCCACCGATGAACTGGTTCAACTTCACCAACTTCGTTACGGCGTTCGAGAGCGGCAAGATGTTGCTCGGCTTTGCCAACACCACCTTCATCTTGCTCATTTCGGTGACGGGCACCGTGCTCATCGGCACGATGGCCGCCTACGCGCTCGACCGCTTCGATTTTCGCTTCAAGAAGCTCGTCTTCGCGGCCTTCTTGATCGCCACTCTCGTGCCGGGCGTCACCACGCAGGTGGCGACCTTCCAGGTCGTCAACGAACTCGGGCTCTTCAATTCGCACTGGGCGGCGATCGCCCTCTTCTTAGGCACCGACATCATTTCGATCTACATCTTCGTGCAGTTCATGCAGTCGATCCCGAAGAGCCTCGACGAGGCCGCGATGCTCGATGGCGCGAGTCGATTCGGAATCTATTGGCGCATCATTCTTCCGCTGCTGAAGCCCGCCATCGCCACGGTCGTGATCATTCGTGGCATCGCGATCTACAACGAGTTCTACATCCCGTTCCTCTACATGCCGTCGGCACAGCTCGGGGTGATTTCCACGTCGCTGTTCCGGTTCAAGGGGCCGTTCGGCTCGCAGTGGGAGGTCATCGGCGCCGGCGCCATGATCGTCATCATCCCGACTCTCATCCTCTTCATCATCTTGCAGAGGTACATCTACAACGGCGTGACCGCAGGAGCAACCAAGTGAGCCATGAGCCCCCCATCCGCGTCGAACTGACCGAGGGGTGGCAGCTCAGCGCCCGCGCCGGGCGACTGGTGCCCGAGGCTTTGCAGGGGCGCAGCATCCCGGCCACCGTTCCGGGGGTCGTGCACACTGACTTGTTGGCGGCGGGCGAGATCGACGACCCCTACCTCGACGACAACGAGAGCCGCTACGCCTGGATCGGCTCGACCGACTGGAGCTATCGCACGACCGCGATGCTGCCCGCGGGCGAGCACGATCGCGTCGACCTCGTGATCGGGGGCCTCGACACGGTCGCGGCGGTCTCGCTCGACGGCGAGGTCGTGCTGCGCACGGCTAATCAACATCGCTCGTTCCGCGTCGCGGTGCCCCGCTCGGCCTCGGGGTCGGTCGACATTGCCGTCGACTTCTCGGCGCCGATTCCGGCGGCCGATGCCGCGAGCCTCGCGCTCGGCTACCGCCCGCACGTCAACCACCACCCCTACAACGCGCTGCGCAAGATGGCCTGCTCGTTCGGCTGGGACTGGGGAATCGACACGTCGACCTCGGGCATCTGGCGCCCGATCGCTCTCGAAGCGTGGTCGGTCGCGCGGCTTGACGTCGTGCTGCCCTCGACGCGCGTCGAGGGCGCTGAGGGCGTGGCGTTGTTCACCGTCGAGGTCGAGCGCGCGCGCGATGACGACCTCGAGGTTGTCGTGCAGCTCGCCGGCCAGACGGTCGTCGTGCCCGTACACGGCACCTCGGCCCAGGTCGAGGTGCGGGTGCCGGATGCTGAGCTCTGGTGGCCTCGAGGCTACGGCTCGCCCGCGCTCTACCCGACCACGGTTGAACTGCGCACGGTCGCCGCGGGCGCCTCGCTCGGCACCTGCAGCCGCGAGCTCGGCTTCCGCACGATCGAACTGAACGTGGAACCCGACGAGCACGGTACCCCCTTCACGATCGTCGTGAACGGCCAGCCGATTGCAGTGCGCGGGGCCAACTGGATTCCGGACGACGCGTTTCCGCACCGGGTCACGCGAGCCCGTTATGCCGACCGGCTCGAGCAGGCAGAGTTTGCTGGCCTCAACCTCATTCGCGTGTGGGGTGGCGGCATCTATGAGAGCGATGAGTTCTACGCCGAGACCGATGCGCGGGGCATCCTCGTCTGGCAAGACTTTTTGCTCGCCTGCGCGGCCTATGCCGAAGAAGAGCCCTTGCGGTCAGAGATCGAGGCCGAGGCGCGCGAGGCCGTCACGCGGCTCGCGAGCCACCCCTCGCTCGCGATTCTCAACGGCAACAACGAGAACATCTGGGGCTACGAAGAGTGGAACTGGCAGCATCGGCTCGACAGTGCCACGTGGGGCGCTCACTACTACTACGAGCTCTTTCCCGCGATCGTGCATGAGCTCGCGCCGCACGTGGCCTACACGCCCGGTAGCCCCTACTCGCCCGGCACGATTGCGGGCGGCGACGGCCCGGCGCAGAACGCGGAGAGCCACGGCACGATGCACATTTGGGATCTCTGGAACCAGAAGGACTACCCGCACTACCGCGACTATCGGCCGCGCTTCGTGGCCGAGTTCGGCTGGCAATCGCCTCCCACGTGGTCGACGCTCGTCGATGCCGTTCACGACGACCCGCTGACACCCGAGTCGCCCGGAATGCTCGTGCACCAAAAGGCGATCGATGGCAACGTCAAGCTCACCGACGGCCTCGTTGCCCACTTGCGGTTGCCGAACGAGATGCGCGCCTGGCACTGGGCCATGCAACTCAATCAGGCCGTTGCTATTCGCACGGCGATCGAGTGGTATCGCTCGCTGCGCCCGCACTGCATGGGCACGGTCGTGTGGCAGCTCAATGACTGCTGGCCCGTGACCTCGTGGTCGGCCATCGACGGCAACGGTCGACCCAAGCCCCTGCTCTACGCGTTGCGGTCGGCTCACGCTGATCCACTCGTCACGGTGCAGCCCGAAGGTGATGGCCTGCGCGTCGCGCTCGTCAACGACGACGGTGCCGCGGCGAGCGGCCCTCTGCGGGTGACGCGGCGTTCGATCGACGGCACCGTGCTCGCCGAGTGGTCCGCCGAGCACGCGCTCTCGGCGCACGACTCTCTGTCGGTCATCGTGCCCGACGAGATCGCGCAGCCTGCGGCCCCAGCCAATGAATTCGTCGTCGCCGAGTGGGCGGGAGAGCGCGGCCTGTGGTTCTTCGCCGAGTACCGCGATCAGCCGCTGACGGTTCCCGAACTACAGTTCGCGGTGACGGATGCCCCCGCCGACGGCCACGCCCACCGCACCGTCTCCGTCTCGATCTCGAGCGACGTGCTCGTGCGCGACCTCATCCTCGAGGTCGACCGCGTGCACCCCGAAGCGCGAGCGCTGGCGGGCCTGCTGACCCTATTGCCCGGGGAGACCGTGACGATTCCGGTGCGGCTCCCGGCGGGCGTGCCCGCTGACGTTCTTCGCGACGCGAGCCTCGTGCGCACCGCGAACGAGCTCGTCGCGGGGGCGTCGGCATGACCCAGCCGACCGGGCCGCACCCCGACCTCAGCGCCTTCGCCGAACCGTTCTGCGGCATGACGTGGGGCTGGGTCGGCACGCGGGGTACCTGGAACACCGACGCCGCCCGCCACTCGCTCGACGCCCTCGAATCGCTCGGCGCCAACTGGATTGTGCTGGCCTACGCGACGCTGCAAGACACTCCGCAGTCCACGCACGTCGATGCCGATGCCGCGCCGACGCTCACCGACGATGAGGTGCGGTGGGGCATCCGCGAGGCCAAGCGTCGGGGGTGGAAGGTGTGCCTCAAGCCCGTCGTCAACGTCGCGAACGGCACATGGCGCGGGTTTATCAGCTTTTTCGAGCACGACGTGCCGGGCGAGCCGACGTGGGCCGAGTGGTTTGCGTCGTATGGCGACTTCATCGTGCGGCACGCGCGCATCGCCGAAGAAGAGGGCGTCGAGCTCTTCTGCGTCGGCTGCGAGATGGTCATGACCGATCACCGCGAAGCCGAGTGGCGGGCGCTGATTGCGCGCGTGCGCGAGGTCTACTCGGGCCCCATCACCTACAACTGCGACAAGTACCAAGAAAATCGCGTGACGTGGTGGGATGCGGTCGACGTAATCTCCGCCTCGGGCTACTACCCGACCGGCGAGTGGCCCGCGCAACTCGATCGCGTCGAGGCGGTCGCGCTTGCCCACGGCAAGCCTTTCGTGTTTATCGAGGCGGGCTGCCCGTCTCGCGACACCTCGCCGGCGCGCCCCAACGACTGGACTCTCGCGGGCGCACCCTCCGGCGAGGCACAAGCGCAGTACCTCGACGAGATGCTGAGCGCGTGCGCTGAGCGGTCGTGGGTCACGGGCGTCGCGCTGTGGGACTGGCCGGCCGAGCTCTATGCGCCGACGGATGCCGCGCTCAACACCGACTACTGCATGTACGCCAAGCCGGGTGAGCAGGTTGTTCGTGATGCGTACCGTGCGGCGCTTGAGACCCGCAACGCGCTCTAGAGGCTCGACAACGGAGCGGGCACAGCAAGGGTGCGCTGCGCGAGCGCGAGGGCTCCGAGCACGCCCGAGCGCTCGCCGAGCGCGGGGGCCACGATGTATTCGGCCGAGTCTTGCGTGAGGCCGTGGCCGGCGCCCGGCCCGCCGATGATGCGGTCGAACTGCCAGCGCACCGAGTCGAGAAGCCCCGGGGTGTGCATGACACCGCCGCCGAGCACGACGCGCTCGGCGCCGAGCGTGTAGGTGACGACCGAGATGAGCTGCGCCACGTAGTAACCGACGATCTCGACCATGGCTTCGCGGTCGGGTGCCGAGAGCTCTGAACCGCTCGCTCCCCAGCGGGCGATCACTGACGGGCCAGACGCGAGGCCTTCGACGCAATCGCCGTGGAACGGGCAGCTGCCCTCAAAGTCGTCGCGCGAGTGACGCCGAACGAGGATGTTACCCATCTCGGGAAATCCGTTGCCGCCCAAGATGTGGTCGCCGGCGACGAAGCCGACTCCGATACCCGTACCGACCGTGGCGTACGCGACGCGCTCGACGCCGTGCGCGGCACCCCAGGTTGCCTCACCCATGGCCGAGCCCGTGACGTCGGTCACGAAGGCGTGCGGGGCGCCATCGGTGTGCAAGTGCCGCAGCACGTCGGTGAATGCCCAGCCAGGCTTGGTCGTTCCCGTGATCCAGCCGTAGTGCTCGTCGTCGGGATTCGTATTGAGCGGGCCGAACGAGGCGATGCCGACCGCATCGGGCGTCTGCGTGCCGAGGGTCTCGGCAATGATGTCGTTGATGCGCCCGAAGGTCTCTGCCGGCGTCGTCGTCGCGATGCGTTCGACGCGCACGGGGTTTGCGGCATCGCTGGGGTCGGCGATGGCGCACAGCGTTTTGGTGCCACCCGATTCGATTCCGACGATCATGCGTCGAACTCCTGCCCAGACGCGCGAGTCGCACCGAGATGGGCCGGCGGGGTCGTCATCGACCACCGTGCAGTCATGGAACTCCTTCTCGAGTGGACCTTCGCCCATCTTGACAGGCATGTCTCACGTTGTCAATTTGTGAGAAGGTCACCATCTGAACGTCGCCAGAGGCCTACACTTCCGCCGCATCCGAGTAGGGTTGCCGAGTGACCAACGTGGACATTCCGCGCGACAAGCCCTCGCGCCCGGGCTCATCCCGCGCCACGATCTCTGACGTCGCCCGGTTGGCCGGAGTGAGCCTCAAGACCGCTTCTCGCGTGCTCACCAACAGCCCCAACGTCAAAGACTCGACGCGCAAGAAGGTGCTCGACGCGGCGACGGCCCTGCGGTTCCGGCCCAACGCCATCGCGCGCGACCTGCGCAACGGCGGAGTCGCGACGACCATTGGCTTTGTGATCGGCGACCTGACCAACCCGTTCTATGCCCTCGTTGCGGCGGGCATCAGCCAGACCGCCTCCGACCGTGGCTTGACGCTGGTCATGGCGGCATCCGATGACGATCCGCAGCGCGAGCGGCCCACCGTCACGAGCATGCTCGAGCGCCGCGTGCAAGCGCTGCTGCTCGTGCCCATCGCCGAAGACCACGCCTATCTCGAGGGTGAGCGTCAACTCGGCACCCCGATCATCGCCGTCGACCGTCCGCTGTCGCACGCGGCCAGCGACGTCGTCGTGTTCGATAACCGCTCTGGAGCCCGCGATGGCACCCGAGCTCTCATCGACGCCGGTCACCGACGCATTGCGTTCGTGGGTAGCTCAGAATCGCTCTACACCCACGGCGAGCGCGCGCGCGGCTATCGCGACGCCCTCGGGGGTGCGGGCATCCCGATCGACGAATCGATCGTGCGCACCGACGCGCCGAGCGTCGAGACGGCCGCGCAGTCGACCCTGCAATTGCTCGACAGTAGCGAGCCCCCCACCGCCATCTTTGCGGGCAACAACCGCGCGGCGATCGGCGTGCACCGTGCCATCGCAGCGCGCGGCACGACGACCGCGCTCATGGGCTTTGACGACTTCGACTTTGCCGAGGCGTTGGGCATTAGCGTCGTGTCGCACTCGCCCGTCGAGATGGGTCGCGTCGCGGCGAACCTCGCCTTTCGCCGGCTCGACGAAATGACGGGGCCGCTCGAGAACATCGTGCTCTCCACGAGCGTGAAACTGCGCCGCTCGCACCTGCTCACGCCCTAAACGGATGCGCTCGCGTTACGAGGTTTGCGCGCGGACGAGTCGCGCGTAGGGTCCGTTGATGGCGAGTAATGCGTCGTGCGAACCGACCTCGACAATGCGGCCATGGTCGAGCACGACGATACGGTCGGCAGAACGCACGGTTGACAATCGGTGCGCCACGATGAGCGTGGTGCGGTCGCGCATGAGTCGGGTGAGAGCCTCGTGCACGAGCGCTTCCGACTCGCCATCGAGGGCCGACGTCGCCTCATCGAGCAGCAGGATGCGCGGGTTGCGAATGAGCGCACGCGCGATCGAGAGGCGCTGCCTCTGGCCGCCCGACAAGCGCGTTCCGCGCTCTCCGACGAGCGTGTCCCAGCCCTGCGGAAGGCGGTCGACGAATTCGGCCGCGTTGGCATCGGTGAGAGCGCGAGAGACGGCGGCATCGTTGACCGCCGTGAGGCCGTAGGTGATGTTGTCGCGAATCGTTCCCGCGAACAGCACCGACTCTTGCGGCACGACCGACACGAAACGACGCATGGTGCGCAGGTCGAGCCGCTCCATATCGATTCCATCGATGCTCACGACTCCGTCGGTGGGTCGCACGAAGCCGAGGGCGAGGTTGACCATCGTTGACTTTCCCGAGCCGGACGGGCCGACGAACGCCACGGTCTCGCCGGCCTCAATCACGAGCTCTATGTCGGTGAGCGCGTTGCTCGACTCACCCGGGTAGCGCAGCCCGACCGACGCAAAGCCCAAACGCCCCGAAACGCTGTCGATCGCGGGCTTGCCGGCGTTGCGTTCGATATCGGGCTCGTCAAGAATCTCGGCGATCGACTTCAGTGACTCGCGCCCGCGGGTCAGAATCGGCGCGAGACCCATGATGATGACGAGCGAGTTCGTCATCATCACGAAGTAGGTGCTGAGCAGTACGACCTGGCCGGGCGTGATGGGCAAGAAGCCCGAGATCGAGACGAGTGCCGCGCCCACGAGGCATCCGACCGTAATGATCTGAAAGGTCACCCAGGCCACTGCTCCGAACTTGCCGTTGACGAGGTCGAGGCTGAAGCCCGACTCGCGCACCGCGCGCGCACTCTGTACCACGCGATCGGCAGCGGTCGCCTCGAGTGCGTGCGCGCGCGTGATGGGCAGGAGGGTGGCCATCTCGCCGACCTGCATCGACAAGTGCTCGATGTCGCGCCGAAAGCGCTCGTTGCGTCGGTCTGACCGAACGCGAATCCAGCGAATCAAGGCGGCGCTCGCCGGAACAAGAATCGCGAACACGATGAGGGATGCCGGAACCTGCACGGCGAGCACCACCACTGCTCCGGTCACGATGCCGAGCGCGCTCAGCAACGGCCCAACGCCCTGCTGCAACATCAGCTCGACGTTCTCAACGTCGCGCACCACCTTGGTCTGAATGACCGACGAGCTCGAGCGCGAGTGGAACCCGATCGACAGCTCTTGCAAGCGATGGGCGAGCGCGTTGCGCAGCGACACCGCGAGGTCGCGCACCGTACTGAAGAAGAGGGTGACCCACGCCACGTTGGCGGGGTAGTTCGCCGCGATCAGTAGAACCGCCCCGGCACCGAGAGCGAGCAGTTCACTCGCGGTTCCCCCGCGTACGAGCGTGTCGACGACGGCGGCCGTGATGACAGGCAACACCCAGTTCGGGCTGTCCTTGATGAAGAAAAAGACCACAGCCGCCGCAATGCGCGGCCGGGCGGGAGCGAGGGCCGCCGCCAGCCCGCGAAATGGATGCTCGGCCGAGAGCGTCACATCGGCGGGAAAGGTCACGGCTCCATTATCGGCCAGAACCTTCGAGGGATTGACATCGTTGTCATGCCCGAGAGCCCAGCGGGAGGGGGAGGAGTGTCGGTGGGCCGACGTCCTCTCGCTAACTCGCGGGGGTGACCGTCTCTGACATGGCTGCGGCGGCCTGACTGCGCCGCACGGCGACCCGCACGATGACGAGCACGACAAGCCCGAACAGTCCGAACACGACGAGCCAGGGCAGAAGCACGCCGAGAACCACGAGCAGCCCCGAGACGAAGCTCACGAGCGATTGCCAGCCGGTAAGCAAGCCCGTGAGGAACGTGTCGGGTTCGTCGACGGGGGCGACTTCGAGCGAGCCGAGCGTCAGGGTGAGCGTCGAGAGGCCCACCTGGTCGGCGTAGTAGCGCTGTTGCGACTCGAGGCTCTCGAGTTCAGCCTGCCGCTGGCTAATCGCCGACTCGAGGTCGATGAGGTCATCAACGGTGTCGGCGGCGTCTTGCAAGGCGAGCAGCCGCGTGATCGACGAGCGCAGCGCCGTGGCGCGCGCGTCGATGTCTTGCACTTCGCGCGTCACATCGGTCGAGCTCAACTGCAGTTCTTCGAGCTCGCCCAAGTCCTTGAGCTTCTCGAGCGTGGCGGTCAGGCGGTCGGCCGGAATGCGCAGCAACAGTTCAGCACCCCCCGCATCTTTCGCGTCACCAAAGGTGCGCGGCGCAAACTCTTGCCGGCCATCGACGCGTCCGCCCGCCGCCTCGACGATGGCCACGGCGTCCGCCGCGGCCTCCGAGGGTGCTTCGACGGTGAGATAGAGAGATCCGCTGGTGATGACGGCGCGGTTGTCATCACCGGTCTGGCTGGCAAGATCGCCGCCGGATGAGCCGCCGACCGCTTCCGATTCGAGCGACTCGGGCGCGCCGAGGCCCGGCATGCCGCCAGAGTCGCTCGCCGACTCTGACGAGCCGACAGCGGCGCATCCGCTCAACAGCAGAGCCGTGAGGGCGAGGGCGGGAATGGCCGAGAGCAGTCGTGAGGTGCGCATGGCGCTCACGTTAGACCCGAGCATCCGCCGCCACCACCCAACGTTTTGGGCTGAAATGCGATCGTGACCTGAACGCTTCATTGCTCGACCCTGTGCCTGTGCCGAGAGAACCCAGAGCGAAGGGCGAGAAGCCCGTTTCGGTGCGGCCAGCCCGCATACATTCGAGATATTCCGACGCGACTAGGGGTGGACGCGGAGGTCGAGGGGGTCGGCCTAGCCGGCCCCCTTCTTTCTGCCCTGGCCCGCTTCTTCCGCGCCCGGTCCTCAGGGCGCTCGCGAGCATCCGCCATAATCAGCGCATGGCGTGGTGGCAGTGGTGGCGGGCGGATGCTCCGCTGCTGTCGGTCACGCGCGACACGGGCAGCGGCCCGGTGGTCATCATGATTCACGGCATCGCGTCGTCGTCGGTGACGTTTCACCACCTGGTGCCGCTGCTCGAGTCCACCCATCGGTGCATCACGATTGACATTCTCGGGTTTGGGGATTCCCCGCAGCCCGAGGGGGCGACCTACACGCTCGATGAGCACGCGGCGGCGCTCGACAGCACGATCCGCAGTCTGGGCCTGCGCGAACCGTTCACGCTCGTGGGCCACTCACTCGGCAGCCTCATCGCGGCGCGCTATGCGGTGACCCACGACCGGCAGCTCGATCGGCTCGTGCTCGTGAGCTCACCCATTTACTTGCCGCCCGCGGTGTTGGGCGATCCACTCGACCGCGCGAGCATGGGCGCCTACTTCTCGGTCTACGA
>JAYUKK010000143.1:0-12681 GCA_043764515.1 Microbacterium sp. | reverse complement strand
TCGTTGACCTGATTCGCACCAAGCGCGACAGGGGGGCACTCTCCACCGAGCAGATCGGCTGGATGATCGACGCATACACGCGCGGGTACGTCGCCGACGAGCAGATGTCGGCCATGACGATGGCCATCTTCCTCAACGGCATGACGCGGGACGAGGTGCGCGACATGACCCTTGCAATGGTCGCGACGGGCACGCGCCTCGACTTCTCCGGCCTCTCGAAAAAGACGACCGACAAGCACTCGACGGGTGGGGTCGGCGACAAGATCACGCTGCCGCTCGCGCCGCTCGTCGCCTCGTTCGGTGTCGCGGTGCCGCAACTCTCGGGCCGCGGGCTGGGCCACACGGGCGGCACCCTCGACAAGCTCGAGAGCATCCCGGGATGGCGCGCCAACGTGAGCGTCGACGAGATGATGGCGCAGCTTGAGAGTGCTGGCGCCGTCGTGTGTGCCGCGGGCTCGGGCCTGGCCCCGGCCGACGGCAAGCTCTACGCCCTGCGCGACATCACGGGCACAGTGGAGTGCATTCCGCTCATTGCCTCGTCGATCATGTCGAAGAAGATCGCCGAGGGCACTGCCGCCCTCGTGCTCGACGTGAAGTTCGGCTCGGGCGCGTTTTTGAAAGACATTGAGCAGTCGCGCGAGCTGGCCAAGGTCATGGTGCGCTTGGGTGAGGATGCCGGAGTCGCCACGCGCGCGGTACTCACGAACATGAACGTGCCCTTGGGCCTCGCGATCGGCAATGCCAACGAGGTGCGCGAGTCGGTCGAGGTGCTCGCTGGAGGCGGCCCCGCCGATGTCGTGGAGCTGACGGTCGTTCTTGCGCGCCACATGCTCGAACTTGCCGGTGTGACCGACGTCGACGTCGAAGCGGCGCTGCACAACGGCCAGGCGATGGACACCTGGAACGCCATGATCCGCGCCCAGGGTGGCGACCCCGAAGCCCCCATGGCCGAAGCCGCCGAGCACCACGTCGTCACGGCCGACCGTGACGGTGTGCTCGTCGAGCAACTCGCCCTGCCCTTCGGCATCGCCGCCTGGCGTCTCGGCGCCGGTCGCGCGCGCAAAGAAGACCCGGTCGACCACGCCGCGGGCATCGACCTGCACGCTAAGCCGGGCGACACCGTGACGAAGGGCCAGCCCCTGTTCACGATGCACACGAACGAGGCGGCACGATTCGACCGCGCGCTCGAGGCGCTCGAGGGTGGCTACCGCATCGGCGACGCGGGCGACGAGGTCGTCACGGGTGGGCCGCTCGTCGCGGGAGTTGTTGACTAGCTCAACCGACGGAGCGTAGCTCCGTCGGCGCTGGGGTCGCGGGTCGCGATGCGACCCTTAATGCTCCACCGCGGGGTCGCCGATTCTTTCCAATGCGTCGACGATGAGCGCCCAGAAGCGGTCGTTGTCGATGTCGAGAGCGACCTGGGTCGTGCATCCGTCGGGGGCGGGGCCACGCAGGTCGGCCACCGTCATGCCCAGCGTGAGGCCGCCCGTCAGCTCGACATCGAGCGGGGCCTTCACGACCCTCAGTAGCGTGGGGTCGATGAGGTAGGCCACGGCGCAGGGGTCGTGCACGGGCGGGTGGTCGAAACCCTGGGCGTCTTTGTAGGCGTGGGCGAAGAACTCGAGCAATTCGCCCACGAAACGCGCAGGGGCGGTGCCCACCGCGGCGATGCGCGCGGCGACCTCGTCGGTGGCGAGCGCCTGGTGGGTCGCGTCGAGGCCGATCATCGTGAGCGGCCAGGGCTCGTTGAACACAATGTGAGCGGCTTCGGGGTCGATGATGATGTTGAACTCGGCCACGGCGCTCCAGTTGCCGACGTGCACGCCGCCGCCCATGAGGACGACCTGCTTGACGCGCTCGGCCAGGCGCGGCTCTTTGCGCACCGCGAGAGCGATGTTGGTCAGCGCACCGGTGGGCACGAGCGAGACGGTCTGAGGTGGGTGGCTCATGACGATGTCGATGATGAGGTCAACGGCGTGGCGCGGGTCGAGCTCGACGGCGGGTTCGGGCAGCACGGGCCCGTCGAGGCCGGATTCACCGTGGATGTCCGGCGCCGTCTCGACGGTGCGCACGAGCGGGCGGTGTGCCCCGCGGGCGATGGGCACCGCATCCATGCCGATGACGCGCGCGACCGAGAGGGCGTTGCGCGTGACCTTCTCGATGGTCTGGTTGCCCATGACGGTCGTCACGGCGAGCAGGTCGATCGCGGGGGAACCGTACGCGAGGAGCATGGCGACGGCGTCGTCGTGGCCGGGGTCACAGTCGAGGATGATCTTCTCGGGAGCAGACTCAGGGGTAGGGAGCGCCATGCGCCGAGCCTACCGCAGAACTGCATATATGAAAGAGACTTGCGCATGTGTAGAGTGCGCTCATGAGCACGCGCCCCGCACGCCCCCACGATGACCTCGCCGCACGCGGCGCCGCGCGCATCGATTGGATCCGCTCGCGCATGCCGCTGCTGGCCGACGTGCGCGCCCGGTTCGCTGATCAGCGACCCTTCGAGGGGCATCGCATCGGGATGTCGCTGCACCTTGAGCCCAAGACCGCGGTGTTGCTCGAGACGCTGCAGGCGGGCGGAGCCGAGATCGTGGCGACCGGCAACCACGGGTCGACGCAAGACGACATCGTCGCCCACCTTCGTGCTGAGGGCATGACAGTCTTCGGCGCGCGCGCCGACACTCTTGCTGAGCACCACGCAAACGTCGCGGCAGTGGATGCGGCGCGCCCGACCATCCTGCTCGATAACGGCGCCGACCTCGCCGCGCTTGCCGCCGCCCGTGTGGATGCCGATGCGGTGGCCTCGGGTGACCCGACGGGCGGCACCGGCATCATCGGCGGCACGGAAGAGACGACGAGTGGCGGCATGCGCTTGCGCACCGAGCTCGCTGGCCGCATCCCGTTTCCCCTCATCGTCATCAACGATTCGCTGCTCAAGGCGATCGGCGAGAACAAGCATTCCGTCGGCCAATCGGTCGTCGAAAGCATCATGCGCATCACGAACCTGCGCATCGCCGGTCGGCGGTTTCTCGTGGCCGGCTACGGCTGGTGTGGGCGCGGCATCGCGCAGTATCTGCGGGTGATGGGCGGCAAGGTTGCCGTGTCAGAGATCGACGATCTCAAGGCCTTCGAGGCTGCGTGGGACGGTTACCGCGTGGGCGGCATCGTCGACCTCGCGAGCTGGGCCGAGGTCGTCATCACGGCCACGGGACACCCGAACGTGGTGACGAACGAGGTCATCGACGCCGTCGCTGACGGTACGGTGCTCGCCAATGCCGGGCACTTTCCGTGGGAGATCGATGTGCCCGGTCTGTATGAGCGCGCCACCCACCGCACGACGCTAGACGACGCGATCGAGCGCATCGATCTGCCCGGGGGTCGGCACGTTATCTTGCTCGCCGAGGGGCGCATGATGAACCTCGCGGGCCGTGAGCCCAAGGGCAACTCCATCGAAGCGATGGATCTCGGCTTCTTGCTCCAGGCCCTCTCGCTCGAACGCGTCGTGCGCGACGCTGGCTCGCTCACGCCCAACGCGCAGCCGGTGCCCGACGACATCGAGCGCGACATCGCGCGACGGATGCTCGCCGCGATGGGCGCGCATCGATGAGCCTCTCGGCTCCTGACTACAGCGTGCCGGCGGTCGACAAAGCGCTCGACATTCTCGAGCTCGTCGCCGCAAGCCCGGAGCCTCTCACGCAAACGGAGATCGCCGAGGCAACCGGCCGCAGTGTGGGGCAGCTCTTCCGAGTGCTCGTCACGCTCGAGCGACGGGGGTTTCTCGTGCGCGAGCGCGGGGGCGGCTATGTGCTCGGCCTGCGCCTGTTCGACCTCGCGCACCAACACGAGCCGCTGCGCGGGCTGCGGGCCGCTGCCCTGCCGGTCATGCACGACCTCGCCGATGAGGTGCAGCAGAGCTGCAATCTGGCGGTGCTCGAGGGCGATCGCGTGCGCGTCATCGCGCAGGTTGAGTCACCCGCCGACTTTGGCTATCGCGTGCGGGTGGGCGCGCTGTTCGACGCCGCGACGACGGCGACGGGCGAGGTACTGGGCGGAACCCCGGAGGTCGTGCGCGCTGACGCGCTGCAACACGGCATCACCGATGTCGTCGTTGCCGTTCGCGGTGCCGCGGGCACGACGATGGCGGCACTCACGGTGCCCTACGTGAGTACGAGCTTCAGCACGATCGCGCACGAGCAGGTCGTCGCCCGTGCGCGCGTGGCCGCCGCGGCCATCTCACAACGGCTCGGCGAGCCGATCGGCGCATAAACCGCAGTCACGACTCGGTAACGAACCGGTAGGTTTGAGGGTATGACGACGGCGACTGCGAACCTTCTGCCCGGCACCGAGATTGCGATCGAGTCGCTGCCGAAGGTGTCTCTGCACGACCACCTCGACGGCGGGCTGCGGCCGCAGACGATCATCGAGTTGGCCGACGCGATTGGCCTCGAGGTTCCGGCCTCTGACGCTGCCTCGCTCGGCGCGTGGTTCGCTGAGAAGAGCGACTCTGGCTCGCTCGTCGAATACCTGAAGACCTTCGATGTCACCGTCGCCGTGATGCAGACGCGCGAGGGTCTCGAGCGGGTTGCCCGCGAGTTCGTTCTCGACCTCGCCGCCGACGGCGTGGTGTGGGGCGAAATCCGGTGGGCTCCCGAGCAACACCTCACGCGCGGGCTCTCGCTCGACGAGACGGTGGAGGCCGTGCAGGCGGGTCTGGATGCCGGGGTTGATGAGGCGCGCAGCGCCGGTCACAGCATCCGCGTCGGACAGCTCGTGAGCGCCATGCGTCACGCCGATCGCGGGCGTGAGATCGCCGAGCTTGCCCTGCGTCACCGCGACCGTGGGGTCGTGGGTTTTGACATCGCCGGCGCCGAGGCCGGCTTCCCGCCCAGTCGCTTGAGCGACGCGTTCGACCTGCTCGCCAGCGAGTACTTCCCGGCGACGGTGCACGCGGGCGAGGCGGATGGCCTCGAGTCGATTCGCGGAGCTCTGCGCGACGGCCACGCCCTGCGGCTCGGCCACGGCGTGCGTCTGGCAGAAGACATCACACTGCGTGACGAGGGTGACGCCACGGTCGCCGAGCTCGGCTTGCTGGCCGAGTGGATCAAAGACCGTCAGATCGCCCTCGAGACGAGCCCGAGCTCGAACCTGCAGACCGGCGCGATCGCCGCGTGGGGCGATCAGATGACCGATCACCCCCTCGACCTCTTCTACCAACTGGGCTTCCGGGTGACGGTCAACACCGACAATCGCCTCATGAGCGCGACGACTCTCAGTCGCGAACTGCGCCTCGTCGCCGAGGCGTTCGGGTACGACCTCGACGACCTGCTGGCCCTGCAGCTCAACGCGGCCCAAGCGGCCTTCTTGCCCGTCGAAGACCGCGAGGCGCTCATGGACACCCTCATCGACGGGTTCGAGGCCGCGACGTGAGTCTGCCTGCCCTCGCCGACCGTGCCATCGTGCTCGGCGCCCGTGCGACCGACTGGCGCGACGCCGTGCGGCTCGCGGGCGACGCCCTCGTCGACAGTGGGTGCACGACGGCGGAGTACACCGAGGCGATGATTCGCATGGTCGACGACCACGGCCCCTACATCGTCATCGCCCCGGGCCTGGCTCTTGCGCACGCGCGCCCGGGCCCTGAGGTGCGCTGCGATGGAATCTCGGTTGTCACCCTCGCCGAGCCCGTCGAGTTTGGCCACGCCCACAACGACCCCGTGCGGGTTGTCATCGGACTCGCGGGCGTGGCGGCCGATGGCCACCTCGAGGCCGTGGCGCAACTCGCCAACGCGTTCAACGACGCCGCCGCGATTCCGGCACTCGCGGCGGCAACGACGCGGGATGCCGTACGCACGATTCTCGCGGGTGGCGGCATCGCGTGAAGATCGTCACGATCTGTGGCGCGGGAATCGGCGCGAGCGGAATCCTGAAGGTCAACGCCGAGCGCGTGCTGCAGCGCCTCGGGCTCACCGCGACGGTCGTGGCAGCCGACCTGGCCTCGGTCGGCCAGGTGGCCGCCGACGCGCAAGTGATTCTCACGAGCGCCGAGTTCGTCGAGGCCATCGGCGTGACGCGCGCAGACGTCGTCGTGATCGAGAACTACTTCGACGCCGACGAGTTGGGCCGCAAGCTCGAAGCCGCGATCGGCTGAGCCCTCAGGCGG
Source organism: Microbacterium sp. (assembly GCA_043764515.1). Classification (GTDB taxonomy): domain Bacteria; phylum Actinomycetota; class Actinomycetes; order Actinomycetales; family Microbacteriaceae; genus Microcella. Next base: position 6,527 of record JAYUKK010000143.1, on the reverse strand, counting down.
CACTGGCTAGTGCTGGCCCGCAGGCCCGTTCTTGCGGTCGAAGCGCCCCGTGCGCGCGAGCAGCGCGGCTCCGACTCCGAGCGCCGAGAGGGGCGCGATGTACGGCGCGAGCAAGAACAGCGCGAGGGTGACGAGCACGCCGACCACGGCCGCAACGACGATTCGTCGGAGCGTGCTGGCCGCGTCGAGAGCGAGGGGGGCAATGGCCGCTGCTGCGAAACCGGCCGCGACACCGGTTGAGGCAAGAAAGAGCAAAGGCATAAGTGGGCCGAGCGACGCGAGAAGCGAGTCGGGGTAAGTAATTGACTCAACAACGATCGCGAGCGGCAGCAGTAGAAGCGCCAGGTACGCGGTCATCAACGCCCATGGCGGGCGAGCACGTACCCCGATCATCGCGTGCACAGCGGTCAACAATGGCAGGTAGCCGAGAACGGCGAGGGCGTTACCGAGTAGAACTGCACGGATGCTCACCGTGATCTCAATCCCCGCGATAAATGGCTCGCCGGTCGGCACGGGAAATAGCTGAGGAATCGCGATGCTGCCGATGAGCATCATCGCGAGAGATACCCCGGCCGCGATGATGCCGGCACGGTTCGACGGAGGCCCGGCGAGGAACGCTGAAGCGCTGGCGGGGGTATTGGGCGAGGCGGTCACGTACTCAACCTTATGTGCGGTGCATCCCGACGACCGAGACGGCCGTCGGCGCTGGCGTCGCGGCGACGGCCAGAAATGGCCGTCGCTCTGAAGCTCCAGCGCGCTACACGATCAGCGCGCGCATGCCCGCCTCGAGCGCCGCAACCTCGGCCTGCGCGGCCGCCCGACGATCCTCGACCGAACCCTGGTCTGACGAGGCGTCGATGTAGACCTTGACCTTGGGCTCGGTGCCGCTCGGCCGCACGATGACGCGGGCGCCGCCGCGCATCCAGAACCGCAAAATGTCGCTCGGGGCGAAGACGCCGAAGCCGCCGATGAAGTCGTCGACTTGCTCCACGCGCACGCCCCCAACCTCGTTGGGTGCGGAGTCGCGCAGTTCGGCCATGATGGCGCCGATGCGGCTGAGGTCGGTGACCCGCAGCGAGACCTGGGCGCTCGCGAACGCGCCGAAGCGCTCGTCGAACGTGCGCTGGTGGTCGTCGAGCGTGTGACCCGCGGCCTTGAGTTCGCCCGCGAGGGCCAAAAAGTCGACCGCGGCCGAAATGCCGTCTTTGTCGCGCACCTTGGCGGGGTCAACGAGGTAGCCGAGCGCCTCTTCGAAGCCGTAGCCCAGGCCCCCCACGCGCGAAATGTACTTGAAGCCCGTCAGGGTGTCGCTGTAGCTGATGCCGTAGGCGGAAGCAACGGCCGAAAGTGCGGGCGACGAGACAAGGGATGCCGCAAACTTCGCCTGCCGCCCCTCACGCTCGAGGCGCTCCGCGGCCCGCCATCCCAGCAGAGCCCCCACGGCGTTGCCACTGAGGCGCCGCCAGCCGTCGGGCGTCGATGAATCGGGGATGGCCACCGCGAGCCGGTCGGCGTCCGGGTCGTTGGCGATAATGAGCTCGGCGCCCGCGGCCCGTGCGGTTGCGAAAGCGAGGTCCATCGCGCCCGGCTCTTCGGGGTTCGGAAACGCGACGGTCGGGAAGGCGCCGTCGGGCTCGATCTGCTCGGCGACGACGGTCGGCTCGCCCAGCCCCGCGTCGCGGAACACACGCTGAGCGACCTCCCACCCGACGCCGTGCATGGCCGTATACACGAAGGCGACCGGCTCGATGACGGTTGACTCGGCCGTGTGGGTCACGAGAGCGGCGGTGCGCGCGATGTAGGCGTCGATGATGGTCTCGTCAGCCGTCTCGTACGCGGTCGAGCGCGGCAACTCACCAACGACGCTCGAGTGGGCAACCTCGAGAATCGCGGCGTGGATGGCCTCGTCGGCGGGGGCGACGATCTGCGAGCCACCATCGCGCCCGCCCAGATAGACCTTGTAGCCGTTGTCGCGCGGCGGGTTGTGGCTCGCGGTGACCATGACGCCGGCGCTCAGGCCCAGTTCGCGCACGGCAAAGGCGAGCACGGGGGTCGGAAGGGCGCGCGGCAGCAACACGACGCGCATCCCCGCGCCCGCCATCAGCTCGGCCGAGTCGCGCGCGAACACATCACTGTTGACGCGACCGTCGTAGCCGATGACCACGGAGGGTGGCTCTGTTGGGTTCGGCGCGTCGCGGGCGAGCAACCAGCGAGCGAATCCCGTGGCGGCCTGCGCCACGAGCACGCGGTTCATGCGGTTCGAGCCCGCGCCGAGCTCACCCCGCAGGCCCGCGGTGCCAAACGTCAGGCGGGTGTCGAAGCGGTCCCGCAGGGCATCCATCGCTGCCGCATCGCCGCCCTCGGCGGCCGGAATGAGCGCCTCGAGCTCGGCGCGCGTGAGGGGGTCGGGGTCTTGGTCGAGCCAGGCTTTGGCCAGATCGAGCGTCGTCATGCTCGCGCCTACAACTTCTCGACGATGCGAGCGAGCAGAGCGCTGATGACCGGCTCGGCATCTTTTCCGGCCTGGATGACCTCACCGTGGCTCAGCGGTTCGGGCGAGATGCCCGCTGCGAGGTTGGTGATGAGCGAGAGCCCGAGCACCTCCATGCCGGCCTGGCGGGCCGCGATGGCCTCGAGCGCCGTCGACATGCCGACGATGTGGCCGCCCATGGTCTTCGCCATCTGCACCTCGGCCGGGGTCTCGTAGTGCGGGCCACGGAACTGCACGTAGACACCTTCATCGAGGCTTGCGTCGACCGTGTGCGCGAGGTCGCGCAGGCGCTTCGCGTAGAGGTCGGTGAGGTCGATGAACGTCGCGCCCTCCAACGGCGAGTTCGCCGTCAGGTTGAGGTGGTCGCTGATGAGCACGGGCGTGCCGGGCTTCCAGTGCTCCTTGATGCCGCCCGCGCCGTTGGTGAGGATCATGACGGATGCTCCGGCCGCCGCCGCGGTGCGCACCGAGTGCACCACCCGACGTACGCCGTGGTTCTCGTAGTAGTGAGTGCGGGCGCCGATGACGAGCGCGCGCTTGCCGCTCGGCAACAGGATCGAGCGCAGGGTGCCGACGTGCCCCTCGAGCGCGGGCTTGCTGAAGCCCGCGATCTCGGTGGCGGCGATCGTGTGCGTGGTCTCGCCGATGAGATCGGCGGCCTTGGCCCAGCCTGACCCGAGCGTCAAGGCAATGTCGTGGCGCTCGACCCCCGTGGCCTCAGCAAGCTGCGCGGCAGCCTGCGCGGCAATGGCAAACGGGTCGGCGTCGGGCGCGTCAAGAGGGTTCACAACGGCGTGGCTCATGCCAGCCAGCCTACTGACGCGGCCAGCGTGGCGGCTCGAGAGCGGGGCGCGCACTCGCGCACGCTGACAGAATGGAGGCATGACCACCCTTTTCGACCGCAAGCACCGCATCGCTGTTTTGGGCGGAGGTCCGGGCGGTTACGAAGCCGCTCTCGCTGGAGCCCAGCTCGGAGCCGACGTGACTCTCGTCGAGCGCGTGGGCGTGGGTGGTTCGGCGGTGCTGACCGATGTCGTTCCGTCGAAGACCTTGATCGCTACGGCCGAGGCCGCGGGCGCCATCCAAGGTGCCGGGGAACTCGGGGTGCAGTTCTTCGCGCGCGGCGAGAGCGGCCGGGCGGTCAAGCCCGAAGTGGCCGTCAACCTCTCCCAGGTCAATAAGCGGCTCCTGCGCCTCGCGCAAGAGCAGAGCGACGATATGCGCGAGCAGCTCCTCGAGGCCGGTGTGCGCATCATCGCGGGCGACGGCCGCCTCGACGGGCCCACCCGCATTGTCGTCGCCACCGGGCACGGCAAGAGGCGCACCGACTTCGACCAGTGCGATGCCGACACGGTGATCGTGGCGGTCGGCGCGTCGCCGCGCGAGTTGCCCACGGCGAAGCCCGACGGAAAGCGCATCCTCACCTGGACCCAGCTCTACACGCTCAGCGACGTGCCCGACCACCTCATCGTCGTCGGATCGGGTGTCACGGGCGCCGAGTTCGCCTCGGCCTACCGCGCGCTCGGGGCACAGGTCACCCTCATCTCGAGCCGCGATCAAGTGCTTCCGGGTGAGGATGCTGATGCCGCGCACCTGATCGAAAGCGTGTTCCGCCGCAACGGCATGACGCTGCTCGCCAAGAGCCGCGCTGACTCGGTGGTCAACACGGGCGACGGCGTCACGGTGACCCTGAGTGACGGCACCGTCATCGAGGGCTCGCACTGTCTCATGGCGGTCGGATCCATTCCGAACACCGCCGGTATCGGCCTCGAAGAGGCGGGCGTGCAGCTCACCGACTCGGGCCACATCGCGGTCAACAAGGTCGCCCGCACCTCGATGCCGAGCGTCTACGCGGTGGGGGACTGCAGCGACTCGCTGCCCCTCGCATCTGTCGCCGCGATGCAGGGCCGCACGGCGGTCTACCACGCGATGGGGGACGCGGTGACGCCCATTCAACTGCGCAACGTCACCTCGAACATCTTCACGGCGCCCGAGATCGCCACGGTCGGCTTCTCGCAAAAGCAGATCGAAGACGGCGAGACGCGCGGCATCACGTTCAAGCTCATGCTTGAGACGAACCCACGCGCGAAGATGCAGGGCGTCACCGACGGCTTCATCAAGCTCTTCGCGGCCAAGACCTCGGGAACCGTCATCGGCGGCGTCGTGGTCGCCCCTCGCGCCTCTGAGCTGATTCTGCCGATCGCGCTCGCAATTGAGCACCGACTGACGGTGGACCAGCTGGCCCGCGCCTACTCGGTGTATCCCTCGCTATCGGGCGGCATTACGGATGCCGCGCGCGCGATGCACGTCACCCGCGACTAGCGCGGCGCGCTAGTCGGTTGCTGAATCGGTGATCGTGAGCAGCACGTGGCCCGAGGCCACGGTCTCGCCGACGGCGGCACCGATGCTCGCCACGACGCCGTCTTTGTGCGCCGTGAGGGGCTGCTCCATCTTCATGGCTTCGAGGACCACGACGAGGTCGCCCGCGACGACCTTGTCGCCTTCGGCGACAGCGAGCTTCACGACGGTGGCCTGCATGGGGCTCTTCACCGCGTCGCCCGAGGCACCGGTGGCCACCGCCGAGCCACTGCGGCGCTTCGGAGCCGCCGACAGGGCGGTCGAGGCGCGCGAGGCAGACGAGGGCATGAGGGTTTCGGGCAACGAGACTTCGAGGCGCTTGCCGCCCACCTCGACGACCACCGTGTGACGGGCGGCAGTTTCGGCCATCGGTTCGGCGAGTGAACCGCTCCAGGGCTCGAGCTGGTTGTCGAACTCGGTCTCGATCCAGCGCGTGTAGATCGTGAACGGTGCGCCGTCGGCGGGGGCAAAGGCTGGGTCGTCGACAATCGCGCGGTGGAAGGGCAGAACGGTCGGCAGACCGGCCACTTCAAACTCGGCGAGGGCGCGACGCGAGCGCTCGAGCGCGTCATCGCGGGTCTTGCCCGTGACGATGAGCTTGGCGAGCAGCGAGTCGAAGGCACCCGAGATGACGTCGCCCGTCGTGACACCGGAGTCGACACGCACGCCGGGGCCACCCGGAAAACGCAGGGCATGCACGGGGCCGGGCATCGGCATGAAGTTCAGCCCCGGGTCTTCCCCGTTGATGCGGAACTCGATGGAGTGGCCGTGCGCCACCGGGTCGTCGTAGCCAAGCGGCTCACCCTCGGCGAGGCGGAATTGCTCGCGAACGAGGTCGATGCCGGTCACTTCTTCCGAGACCGGGTGCTCGACCTGCAGTCGCGTGTTGACCTCGAGGAACGAGACCGTGCCGTCGGCGCCGATCAAGAACTCGCAGGTGCCGGCACCGAGGTAGCCGACCTCTTTCAAGATCGCCTTGGACGAGCGATACAGCAGTTCGGTCTGTTCGTCGGTCAAGAACGGCGCGGGGGCTTCTTCAACCAGCTTCTGGTGACGGCGCTGCAGCGAGCAGTCGCGCGTCGAGATCACGACGACGTTGCCGTGCGCGTCAGCGAGGCACTGGGTCTCGACGTGGCGCGGCTTATCGAGGTACTTCTCGACGAAGCACTCACCGCGACCAAAGGCCGCGATGGCCTCGCGCGTGGCCGACTCGAACAGCTCGGGAATCTCTTCCCGCGTGCGCGCGACCTTGAGGCCGCGCCCGCCACCGCCGAACGCAGCCTTGATGGCCACGGGCAGCCCGTGCACGTCGACGAACTCGAGTACCTCGTCGGCCCCGCTGACGGGGTTGAGCGTGCCGGGGGCGAGCGGAGCGCCCACCTTCTCGGCAATGTGCCGCGCACTGACCTTGTCGCCCAGCTTTTCGATGGCCTCGGGGCTCGGCCCGATCCAGATGAGACCCGCGTCAATCACGGCGCGAGCGAAGTCGGCGTTCTCAGCGAGGAAGCCGTAGCCCGGGTGCACCGCGTTGGCTCCGGCCCGGCGAGCGATGCTCAGCAGCTTGTCGATGACCAGGTACGTCTCGGCGCTCGTCGTGCCGTGCAGGGCGTAGGCCTCGTCGGCGAGGCGCACGTGGCGGGCATCCCGATCTTGATCGGCGTAGACGGCGACCGTGGCG
>JAYUKK010000142.1:0-12793 GCA_043764515.1 Microbacterium sp. | reverse complement strand
AGCGACGCCTACTACGCGGAGGTCGAGCTCGACGCAACGTCCGCGAGCACCCCGGTGCCCATCGATCCAGCGTCTACGCTCTTCTATGATCGCCAGCCGACCCTCACGGCGTTTGGTACCTCGCGCGTCGCCTCCTGGTTCGCCGAGGACGAGTCGGCATCCGATGGCACATACGGCTCTGCCGTCAGTTGCGACGGCGGCGCGACGTGGCGCGCATCAACGACCATCGCGTCTGGGGATGACGTTTCCTCCAACAACGCCGTCGTGGCGCGCTCGGGAACCGTCGTCGCCGCGTTCTGGAGCGAGTATGACGCCCTGATCGACGAGTCCGTACCCCTCGCATCCGTCATCGATGACCCGTGCTCGGCGCCCGTCGCGATCGTCGATGACCCGGAACTGGCGGCCACGGGACCCAGCGAACTGGCGATCGCGGTCCTCGTCGCCGCCCTCGGGATGCTTGCCGCGGGTCTCGCCGCCCTCGGTGTGCGGCGAGCCGCCGTCCGGGGGTAGCTCACGGCGCCGAACATCTCTCGGTTCCGCCATACTGAACTCATGCTTCTGGACCAGATCAACGAGTTCTTCACCCAGATCGTCGGTATCAGCGTCGCTGTTGTCATCGCGATCATCGTCATCGTTGTGCTCTTGCGCGGCATCAAGGTGGCGAAGCCCGATGAGGCGATCATCGTCACCTCGCGCCAGCGCACTCCGAAAGAGCGTGCGCAGAGCGCCGAGATGGAGAACGTCGGCCAACGGGTCGTGTTCGGCTCGCGCGTGTTCGTCAAGCCGATCGTCGAGGCGTACTTCAAGCTGAGCCTGCGTTCGCGCCAGCTCAACGTGCAGGCGACGGCGCAAACGCGCGACGCCATCACCATCAAGGTCAACGCTGTCGCCGTGGTCAAGGTCGGCGGCTCGGAAGCCATGGTTCGCGCGGCCGCCCAGCGCTTCTTGAACCAGCAAGATCAGATCGAGTCGTCGACCGAAGAGGTGCTGAGCGGTTCGGTGCGCTCGATCGTGGGTCAGCTGACCGTGACCGAGATCATCACCAACCGTTCCGCGCTGCAAGAGCAAGTGCTCGAGGCCGTGCGGGAGGCGCTGGACATCCAGGGCCTCCAGATCGATACCTTGCAGATCAAAGAGATAGACGACGACAACAACTACATCCGCGACCTGGGTCGCGCCGAAGCTGCGCGCGTCAAGCAGGTAGCAGAGATCGCCGAAGCCCAAGCCCAGCAGGCCTCAGAAGAGGCGCGCATTGCCGCCGCGCAGCAAATCGCCGAGAGCCAACGCGCCCTCGACTTGCGCAACGCTGAGATTCAGAAAGAAACCGACAAGGCGCGGGCCGAAGCCGCCGCCGCAGCACCGCTCGCTGAAGCGATCGCGCAGCAGGAGGTCGTGAGTCAACAAGAGCTCACCGCCCAAAAGCGCGTGGGCTTGCGTAAGCAAGAGCTCGACGCCGAGGTTCGCGCGGTGGCCGACGCTCAGGCATACGCGATCGAGAAAGAAGCCAATGCGGCCGCTCTCGCCTCCGTCGCGGGTGCCAACGCTGAGCGTGATTCGCGCAAGGCCGCGGCGGAAGCCATCGAAGCCGAAGGTCTCGCCGAGCGCAACCGCCGCAAGAGTGCCGCCGAAGCCGTCGAGGCTGAGGGTGTCGCCGAGCGCGCTCGACGCATCGCTGCCGCCGAGGCTCTCGCCGCAGAAGGTGAAGCCGAAGCGTCCGCCATCCGGTCAAAGGGTACGGCTGAGGCCGACTCCACGCGCGCCCAGGCCGAAGCTCTCGCCGAGCGTGCCGAGGCTCTGCTCAAGCAGCGCATCATCGACCAATTGCCCGAGATCGTGCGGGCGGCCTCCGAGCCGCTCGGCGCCATCCAGAACATGACGGTCATCTCGAGCGACGGTAGCGGCACGAACCAAATCGGCGAGAACGTTGCGGGCCAGCTCGCCACCTCGACCAAGATCATCAAAGATCTCGTCGGCATTGACATTGGCGAGCTCATCAACGGCAAGGTGGTCGGCGAAGCAACCGGCGCCGCCGTGGCTAAGGGTGCCGCGAGCGCGGCCTCACCGCGACGCAAGAGCCCAGAGGAGTAGCCGGCTGGCAGTCGGCACCGGCGGGGGAGTCTGTCAGTCGGCGACGACGAGCGCGATCGACGTGTCACCGCACGCCGCGACGCGATGACCCGGGATGCTGACCAGAGTCTCCGCGGGAAGCGCGCGCAAAGCATCCGCAAGCCCCTCGAGCCGAAGCAGCGAACCAGGAGCCCGCGAACTGTCGGTCGAGGCGATGACGCGGCCCGACGAGTTGACGAGTGTCGCCGGGCGTCCGAGCGCGCGTAAACGCGGGAGCTGGCGACGCTCGATCTCATCAACGTAGAGGTCGGCCCCGACGACCCCGATCGTGCGGTCGCCGTCGTGAACGGGCACCGTGAGGGTGACCGTGTAGGCATCGGTGCAGAGGTAGTCGACGTACGGGCCGGTCAAGTGCCGGCGGCCGGTCGAGAGAGGTACGCGCCACCATTCCAGTGCCGTGTAGTCACGAAACTCGTCGGAGGCCGGGTCTTCGACGGCGTCGAGTCGTCGAATGTGCGGAGATCGCGCTTCAAGGCCGAAGGTGTTAAGTTCGCCCAGCCACCATGCCAAATGCCATTCTGCGTCGGGGATGAACCCGGGGGCGGCGACGAACCCTGCACCGATCACGGGCAGGCGGTCGTCGTCGAACTCGGTACGAACCATGTCTTCGACGAAGGCGTCGATTCCGGCACGCGAGACCGAGTCGGCATGGGTGGCTGCGTACGCCTGCAGTTGCACACGCCAGCCCTCGATGTGCGTGAAAACGGCGTCGATCAGCGTGCTGATGCCAGCAGCGCACTCGTCGATCGTCGTGGGGAGTGACGTTTTCATGGGGTCAGGCCTCTTCCTCGAGCCGGGACTTTTCGTCAAGCAGCCAGCCGACCGCGACGCTCATGGCGTCGACGATGGTACGCCGCGCACGCTCGCCGTCGCCAGCGGCGAGGGCGTCGATCGTTGTGCGTTGTGCGTTTGCCGCACGGCGGTGATGGTCGGGGTCGCGCAGGCACATCCACATCAGGGGCCCAAACTCGGCTTGCAGGCGAATCTCTTCGTGCACAAGCCGTGCCGACTGGCTCAAGGCAGCGAGCTCGAGAAGAAACGCCCCCTGAGCGCGACGCCGTGAACCGACGTCGCCTCGATCGCCGTTCTCGACGATGCGCGCAAGATCGTCGAGGTTCGCCGGCGTCGCTCGGTCGGCGGCGAGCTCGGCGGCCATCCCGACGATCGCCTGGCTGTGCGTCGCGAGGTCGCGCAGGGCGACGCGCGATGTTGCGCGCAGACGCGCATCGAGCATCCATCCTGCACCGGCGGGGGAGTAGGTCACGAAACTGCCGCCGTCGCGGCCGCGTCGGGTCGTGATGAGCCCTCGAGCCCTCACGACTTCGAGGGCCTCCCGCGCCGTGACGGTCGCCACGCCCCACTGACGCGCCATCGTTGCTTCGGTGGGCAGCTTCTCGCCGTCGGCGAGCACCCCCAACGCGATCGCATCGGTGAGGCGCTGAGCAACCAGTTCGGCACGCCCTGAGCCGTCGAGAGGCGCGAAGACAGCAGCACGGGCCATCGACCCAGAACGTGCACTGTGCGACATCGACCGCGCCTTTCGGTTTCGTGACACGACTGTAATGCGGATCGTCGATTTTAGAAATCTGGTTCCATATGATTTCATCTAGCCGAGCAAGGAGGCTTACCCCCGTGACTGGTGACACCCCCGCCATCCGCCTGACCGGACTCGCGAAATCGTTCGCGTCGGTTTCTGCTGTCGACCATGTCGACCTCGATATCGCCGAGGGAGAGTTCTTCTCGATGCTCGGCCCGTCGGGCTCGGGCAAGACCACAGTGCTTCGGCTCATTGCGGGTTTTGAGCAACCGACATCGGGCACTGTCGAGCTCTTCGGTACCGATGTGACGCATCGCGCCCCCTTCGACCGCGACGTCAACACGGTCTTTCAGGACTACGCGCTCTTTCCGCACATGACCGTGCTCGAGAACGTGGCATACGGCTTGCGCGTGCGCGGAGTTGGCAAGGCCGAGCGACTGTCGGCCGCGCGCGACATGCTCGCGCTCGTGCGCCTTGAGGGGTATGGCGACCGCAAACCCACGCAACTCTCCGGCGGTCAGCGACAACGCGTTGCACTCGCGCGCGCCGTGGCCGTGAAGCCCAAAGTGCTGCTGCTCGACGAACCACTCGGAGCCCTCGACCTCAAGTTGCGCGAGCAAATGCAGGTCGAGCTCAAGCAGTTGCAACGCGAGCTCGGCATCACCTTCATCTTTGTCACGCACGATCAAGAAGAAGCTCTCACGCTTTCTGACCGTATTGCGGTCTTCAATGCCGGGCGCATCGAGCAACTGGGCACTCCCGCCGAACTGTATGAGAAGCCCGCGTCGCCCTTTGTGGCCGGCTTTGTCGGCACCTCGAACATCTTTGACGACAGCACCTCGCGGGCGCTGCTCGGCCGGGGCGGCACGCATGCGGTGCGCCCCGAGAAGTTGACAGTCGTCGCTGAGACGGCTGCTCTCTCGACCGATCACTCCGCGCGTGGGGTGCTCGTCGAGACCATTTACCTCGGCAGTGCGACCCGAGTCATCGTCGATCTCGACGATGGCCCCCGGGTCTCAGTGCTGGAGCAGAACGACGCCGAGCGAGAGCACGATGACGTGCGCGGTTCTCGCGTGGTGGTCGGGTGGAGGGAGCGCGATGTCGTGCCCCTGCACCAAACCCAACAGAATCACTGATCCGATGGGAGACACAGCCATGAAGCACCACCCCTACCGTGCCTCGTCGCTGATTGCCGGAGCGGCTGCCGCCGTTCTCGTGCTCAGCGCATGCGGCACCGCCGGAGGCTCCGGCGACGGACCGGCCGGACCGGCCGACGAGCTCGGCGAGTTCGAAGGCACTGTTTCGATTCTGGCCTGGCCGGGCTATGTCGAAGACGGCAGCAACGACCCGACGGTCGACTGGGTCACCGCCTTCGAAGAAGAGACCGGCTGCATGGTCGAATCGAAGACCTATGGCACCTCAGACGAGGCGTTCAACCTCATGAAGTCGGGCGGCTACGACGTTGTTGCCGCCTCGGGCGACGCTTCGCTGCGTCTCGTTGCCGCAGATCTCGTGGCCCCGGTCAACACCGACCTGATCCCGAACTACGAGGGAATTTTCGACTTCTTGAAGATGCAGAGCTGGAACAGCGTTGACGGTGTTTCTTACGGTATCCCGCACGGTTACGGCGCCAACCTGCTCATGTACAACACGGACGTCGTTTCGCCGGCCCCGACGTCGTGGGACGTCGTGTTCGACGGCGCGTCGGCCTACTCGGGCGCGGTGACGGCGTACGACTCGCCGATCTACATCGCTGACGCAGCTGTGTACCTCATGACGCACAGCCCGGAACTCGGCATTGAGAACCCCTACGCGCTCGACGAGACGCAGCTTGCTGCGGCCGTTGACCTGCTCAAGGCTCAGCGCGAGCACATCGGTGAGTACTGGAGCGACTACCTCAAGCAGATCTCGGCCTTCGAGACCGGCGACTCGGTTGTCGGCACCACGTGGCAGGTCATCGCCAACGTCATCCAGGGCGGCGCCACCGCTCCGGTTGAGGTTGTGCTCCCCGAAGAGGGTGCGACTGGTTGGTCAGACACCTGGATGATCGCGTCTGACGCCGCGAGCCCGAACTGCGCGTACGCGTGGCTCAACTACATCGCGAGCCCCGAGGCTAACGCCGCCGCAACCGAGTACTTCGGTGAGGCGCCGTCGAGCATCGCTGCTTGCGAGTTCCGCAGCGAAGGCTCGTGCGAGGCGTTCAACGCCGGTGACGAAGAGTTCGCGTCGCAGATCTGGTACTGGTCGACCCCGATTGCGGAGTGCCTTGACGGGCGCACCGATGTCGAGTGCACCGACTACTCGGCGTGGACGGCCGCGTGGCAGGAAATCAAGGGCTAATCCAGCCCTGAACCCAGCATGATCCCGCGGACAGCAGGAGGAGAGAGATGACGGCGACAGTCCCCGAAACACGCGCGGCAGGCACCCCGGTGCCGGCACCGCGCGAGGGATTCGCGCGGCGTGTTTCGGTCATCCTGAGCGCGCGCCCTCGAGCGCGCCTCGCCCTCCTGCTGTCCGCACCCGTCCTCTGGCTCGGACTCGTATACATCGCCGCACTCGCGGCGCTGCTCATCACGGCTTTCTGGACGGTCGACAGCTTTACCGGCGAAATCCAGGTCGAGTGGACGCTCGACAACATCATCACGGTCGTTACGGGGTCGCTCTACCAAACGGTCACCGCCCGCACGCTCGGAATCGCCATTCTCGTCACCATCATCGACATTGCGATCGCCCTGCCCATCGCCTTCTACATGGCGAAGGTCGCATCGCCGCGCGCTCAGAGGTTGCTCGTCATTGCGGTGCTGATGCCGTTGTGGGCCAGCTACCTGGTCAAGGCCTACGCCTGGCGCTCGGTGCTGTCGCAAGAAGGCCTTATGCAGTGGGCGCTGCAGCCGTTCGGACTCGAGACCCCGGGCTATGGCCTGCCGGCGGTCGTCATGACGCTGTCCTATCTGTGGTTGCCGTTTGTGATCATTCCGATCTATGCGGGCCTCGAACGCGTTCCCGATTCGCTCCTTGAAGCGTCGAGCGACCTTGGCGGCAAGACCTGGACCACGCTGCGTCTCGTCGTGCTCCCCATCATTTGGCCAGCGATCATCGCGGGCTCGATCTTCAGCTTTTCGCTCACCCTGGGTGACTACATCACCGTGAATATCGTGGGCGGCGCCAGCCAAATGCTCGGCAATCTCGTCTACACGAATGTGGGCACCGCCAACAACCTTCCGCTCGCTGCAGCGGTGTCGCTCATCCCGATTGTCATTATCTTCGGCTACTTGGCCGCCGTGCGCCGCACCGGCGCCCTGGACAACCTCTAGGAGACAGGGATGCGCCTCAGCCGTACCGCTCGCACCGTGCTCGCCGCGGTCACCGCGGCGATCCTCGCGGGCATTTACATGCCCTTGCTCGTCGTGCTCGTCAACTCCTTCAGCACGAGCGAAAGCCTCACGTGGCCGCCGCCCGGCTTCACGCTGGAGTGGTGGCAGAAGGCGGCGACTAACGAAGGAGCGCTCGAAGCGCTCGTCACGAGCCTGCAAGTCGCCGCGCTTGCGACTCTCATCTCGCTCGTGCTCGGCACGCTCATTTCGTTGGCCCTGCAGCGATACTCGTTCTTCGGCCGCGACGCGGTGAGCCTTCTGGTGATCTTGCCCATTGCGCTTCCCGGCATCATCACCGGTGTGGCGCTCAACAACGGTTTTCGAACGATCATGGGGGTTCCGCTGTCGATTTGGACGATCATGATCGCCCACGCCACGTTCTGCATCGTGACGGTCTTCAACAACGTCATCGCACGTCTGCGTCGCTTAGGCACATCACTCGAAGAAGCGTCGGCGGACCTGGGCGCCGGTCTGTGGACTACCTTCCGCCTCGTGACCTTCCCTCAGTTGCGATCTGCTCTGGTCGCTGGCGGTCTGCTCGCGTTCGCCTTGAGTTTCGACGAAATCATCGTCACGACGTTCACCGCCGGCGCGGGCGTGACGACCCTGCCGATTTGGATCCTTGACAACATGTTCCGGCCCAATCAAGCGCCGGTTGTCGCGGTCATCGCGGTTGTTCTCGTCGTCGTCTCGATCATCCCGATCTATCTCGCTCAACGACTGTCAGGCAGCGAGAAGCTCACCCGCTGACCGCTCGCGCGCCGTGGCATGACACGATGAGCGCGTGATAGCGACCGAGCGGCGACCCTGGACTGCCTGGCAGGTCGTGATCGGCTTCGGTGGTGTGAGCCTCGCGGTCGATCTCGTCGCCGATGGAGCGAAGTCGATCGCGGGTCCACTGCTGGGCGAGCTAGGGGCGACGGCACTGGTCGTCGGGCTGGTGACGGGAACCGCCGAGGCGCTCGGCTTCGTACTGCGGCTCATCAGTGGCCCTCTCGTGGATCGCACTCGTCGGTACTGGGACTATTCCATCGCCGGCTACGCGCTCACCGCGATCAGCGTTCCTCTTCTCGCGGTGACGCCATTCCTCGGAGCGGCGGGACTCACGGTCGCAGCCGGCCTGATCGTCATCGAGCGCATTGGCAAGGCCGTGCGCAGCCCTGCGAAGACGGTTCTCCTCGCCTTCCCCGCGCAAGCCGTCGGCCGCGGGCGCGGGTTTGGAGTGCACAAGTTGCTCGACCAGATCGGCGCCTTCAGCGGGCCGCTACTGGTAGCCGCTGTGATCGCGGCGACGGGCATGCTGTGGCCCGCGTTCGCCGTGCTTCTCATCCCCGCATTGCTTGCGATGGCCCTGTTGCTCTGGATGCGTCGGCGCGTGCCTGACCCGAGCGGATTCGAGAGCGACGCGGGCGCGCCGAAGCCCGATGCGGTGCGGCAGCCCGTGCGCGGCATCCCGGTCACGATTGTGCTCTTCTCGACCTCGACCGCGCTCACCGCACTGGGCCTCGTCGGTTTCGGCGTGCTCTCGTTCCACCTGACGGCGATCGAACTCGTGCCGCTCGCTGCGGTGCCCCTCCTCTTCGTGTTGGGCATGTTCGCTGCGGCGATCGCAGCGCTCGTCACCGGGCGGCTGTACGACCGCGTGGGAGGGGCGGTGCTGTTCGTCGTGCCGCTGCTCGCGGCGGGGGTTCCGCTTCTGGTTCTCGGAGACGTCATCGGGGCCGCGCTCATCGGCATCGTGCTCTGGGGTGCCGCCATGGGCATCCAGGATTCGACCGTCAAGGCGCTCGTCGCCGACCTCGTCGCCCCTGCGCGGCGCGGAACGGCGTACGGGGTGTTCGCGGTCTTCCAAGGCGTCGGCACGTTCGCCGGTGCCGTCCTCGCCGGCGCGTTCTACCCCGACGTCGTCGCCATCTCAGTGATTACGGTCCCCGCCCAGGCGATCGCGCTCGTGCTTCTCGTCATCGTGGTGCGGCGTCAGCGCCGCGATCGAGTGGCCCTGGTCGCTGCCTAGCGAAACGCGGGGATGCCCGTGATCTGGTTGCCCAGAATCAGGGTGTGCACGTCATCCGTGCCTTCGTAGGTGCGCACCGACTCAAGGTTGTTGGCGTGGCGCAGGGGTGAATACTCGAGGGTGATGCCGTTGCCGCCGAGCATCGCCCGGGCTTCGCGCGCAATGGCGATCGCTTCGCGACAGTTGTTGAGTTTGCCCACCGAGATCTGGTGCGGCTGCAGGTTGCCCGCATCTTTCAGGCGGCCGAGCTGCAGAGCGAGCAAGAAGCCCTTGTCGATCTCGAGCGCCATGTCGACGAGCTTCTGCTGTGTCAACTGGTAGGCAGCGACGGGCTTGTCGAACACGTCTCGCTGGGTGACGTAGGAGAGGGCCGTGCGGTAGCTGTCGAGCGCCGCACCCATGACGCCCCAGACGATTCCGTACCGCGCTTGGTTGAGGCAGGTGAACGGGCCGCGCAGCCCCTCCGCGCCGGGCAACTGCGCGCTCGCGGGCACCCGCACTGCGTCGAGCGCAATGTCGCACTGGATCGACGCGCGCATCGAGAGCTTCTGGCCGATCGGAGTCGCCGTGAACCCGGGCGTCTCGGTCGGCACGAGGAACCCGCGGATGCCCTGCTCGGTCTGCGCCCAGATGACCGCGATGTCGGCAATTGACGCGAGGCCGATCCACCGCTTCGGCCCCGTGATGACCCAGTCGTCACCATCGCGGCGTGCGAAGGTCTGCATCGAGGCCGGGTCGCTGCCGGCGTTGGGTTCGGTGAGGCCGAAGCATCCAATAGCCTCGCCGGCCGCCATGCGCGGCAGCCATTCCTGCTTTTGTTCCTCTGACCCGAACGTGTGGATGGCTGTCATCGCGAGCGAGCCCTGCACTGAGACGAACGTGCGCAGACCCGAGTCGCCGGCTTCGAGCTCCGCCGCCGCGAGGCCGTACTCCACCGCCGAGCGACCAGCGCAGCCGTAACCCTGCAAGTGCATACCCAAGAGCCCCAACGCCCCCATGGGTTTGATGATCTGGGTCGGGAAGACCCCGGCGTCGTACCACTCGGCAATGTGCGGGCGCAGCTCGGCGTCGACGTAGGCGCGCACGCGGCCGCGGGTCGCTCGCTCGTCATCGCTCAGCAGAGCGTCGAATCCGATGAGGTCGAGAGGAGAGTCGGTCATGGTGTCTTCTCTACACCCTTTTCTGGCGCGTGCGGTTCAGCACGTTCGAGCACCGAACGTGCCAGCCGAGTGGCGCCGACGACCGCCGCGGGCATGACGGCGATCGCTCCGCCAGGAATCAGAAAGAAGAGTTGGGTCGCCACCCCGAAACCCAGCTCTCGGGCACGTGACCCGCGCAATACACCGGCGCGGTCAGCCGCGGTGATGCCTCGGGCCTCAAAAGGACGCGTGGTGAGTTCACGAGCAACGAGGTGCCCCGCAAGGAGAGGCCCGAGAACCGCCGCCGCGGCCGAGCCGATGCCGGGGATCAGGCCCACGAGCGCCGTGATCAGTGCGAAGCCCACGGCGCGCAGCACGAGCAGAAGCCCATCGCCGAACGACCGCCAGAACCGAACGGGAGAGGGGGTGAAGTCACCCAGCTCGCTCTCGGCCGCGCGCCAGATGCGCTCATAAAACGGGTCTCCGATCAGCAGCGTGAGGGTCGTGAAGGTGTACATCGTGCCGATGATGGCGCCCGCAACAATGACGAGGGCCAGCACCGTGCGCAGCACGCTGCGATCGCGTTCGGCCCAGCCGTCGGCGAAAGGGGTGACCGCCTGGGCGAGGGCCTCGACGTTGAGCCCGAGCCCGATGAGCACCGCCGCGATGAGCGCGCCGGCGATCACGGCCGGCACCATGCCGAGCGCCATGACTCCGGGGCGACGCCGCCAGAAGGCAAAGCCTCGGGGCACAAGCGCGGCGCCGGCCAGCACCTCGCGCACGAGGAAGCGCAGGCGGCCGAGGGGCTGGCGGCGAGCATCCCGACCCAGGGGCAGTGCGGAGGGAGCGTCAGCCATGTCGGCCACTGTAGACGGCGCGGCCAATGCTTGTACGGTCTGGCGAAGAAACCGCCGGGAATCTCCACGTCGGCGATGCGGGGGGCCGGTGGCTGACTCTAGGCTGGGTTCGCGTTCGCGCTGTCGCGTGCGCACGGTCGTACCCGAACCGTCGAACCATCGAGGAGCCTCATGAGCAAGTACGCAGTGACCAACCCCGCCACGGGCGAGACGCTCCGGTCGTACCCGACCGCGACGGATGCCGAGGTCGCCACCGCTATCGATCACGCCTTCGAGGCATACAGCGGCTGGTCGCGCTCGACCACCGTTGCTGAGCGCGCAGCCCTCATCGCGAAGGTCGCCGACCTGCACCGCGAGCGTCGTCAGCACCTCGCCGAGATCATCGTGCGCGAGATGGGCAAGCCCATTGGTGACGCCCTGGGTGAGGTCGACTTCTCGGCTGACATCTACCAGTACTACGCCGACAACGGCCCCGAGCTGCTCAAGGACGAGCCGATCGCGTTGGCCGAGGGCAGCGAGGGCTCGGCGTTCATTCGCAAGAGCGGTATGGGCGTGTTGCTCGGGATCATGCCGTGGAACTTCCCGTACTACCAGGTGGCCCGCTTTGCCGGCCCGAACCTGATTCTCGGCAACACCATCCTGCTCAAGCACGCGGCGCAGTGCCCGGAGTCGGCCGAGGCCATCCACCAGATCTTTGCCGACGCGGGATTCCCGGTCGGCGCGTACACGAACCTCTACTCCACGACCGACCAGATCGGCACGATCATCGCCGACCCGCGCGTTCAGGGAGTCTCGTTGACCGGATCGGAGCGCGCGGGCGCTGCGGTCGCCGAGCAGGCGGGCCGTCACCTCAAGAAGGTCGTGCTCGAGCTCGGTGGCAGCGACCCCTTCATTCTGCTGAGCACCGATGACCTTGACGCCACGGTCGAGATGGCCGCGAACGCGCGCCTCGACAACAGTGGTCAGTCGTGCAACGGCGCCAAGCGTTTCATCGTCATCGACTCGCTCTATGACGCGTTCCTCGAGAAGTTCGTGGCGCAGATGTCGGCGACCCAGGCGACCGATCCGATGGTCGAGGGTGGGGCGTATGGCCCACTGTCGTCGTCGAGTGCGGCCGAGGGACTTGAAGACCAGGTGACGCGCGCGATCGCGGGCGGAGCCACGGTGCTGACCGGCGGAACCCGCGAGGGCAACTTCTTCTCGTCGACGGTGCTCGCCGACGTCAAGCCCGGCAACGACGCCTACTACGAAGAGTTCTTCGGCCCGGTGGCCCAGGTCTTCAAGGTGGCCAACGAAGCCGAGGCAGTGCAGCTCGCGAACGACACCCCGTTCGGGCTCGGCTCGTACCTCTTCACGACCGACTTGGAGCAGGCCCACCGTGTGGCCGACAAGATCGAGGCTGGCATGGTCTACGTCAACTGCGTGCTCGCCGACAGCCCGGAGCTGCCCTTCGGTGGCATCAAGCGGTCGGGCTCGGGTCGTGAGCTGGGCACGCTCGGCATTGACGAGTTCGTCAACAAGAAGATGATTCGCGTCGCCTAGTTCTCATGCCCACCACGGTTTTGCTGCGTAACGCTCCTGAGCACGCTCTGGGCGCGTTCACGCTCAAGCCGACCTCTGTCACCCCCGGCCAGTCTGAAGGTTCTGTCGACCTATGGACTGCGCCGGGGGCGACCGGTGGGCCTGTCGAGACGGGTATCTGGGAGGCCGAGCCGGGCACCTTCACGGCGACCCGCGACGGCTAC
>JAYUKK010000141.1:0-12801 GCA_043764515.1 Microbacterium sp. | reverse complement strand
CGCCCGTCGTCGTGCCGGTAATCTCGCGCACCGAGCGGTCAGCCGTCAAGGCACTAACGATGACGTTGCCCACGATGGCGATCACGACGGCGAAGAGGCTCATCGAGATCAACATCTCGATCAGCGAGAAACCCGCATCGTCGCGCCGGAACCGCGCGATCACGGGGTGCCATCCAGGTAGATCTGGGTGCGGGCATCCGCGAGCAGTTCTGAGGTCGCAACGCTGACCGCGGTCACGGTCACGGTGATGACCGAGCCATTGACGCAGTTGGCAACGGTGGGAACGCTGGTGACAACCCGCAGCGTGACACCCTGCGCGTCGACCGTGTCGCGCTGCGCATTGAGAAGCTGGGCCGCGGCGCAGTCTGCGGCGCTCCGCGTGCGCGCGTCATCGACCGCCTGCGCGACCAACCGCGTCGCGGTAGCCGCAGTCGAATTGAGGGTGGATGCGCGCATGGCCGACACCATGACCGGAACGAAGGCGATCGCAAGAAGTGAGATGAGAAACATCGAGATCACAATCTCGATGAGCCCGATGCCGGAGTCGGAAGTCGAGCGGAAGCGAACCGGGCGCGCTCCATGATGGCAAGAGCGGTAGCGCTCGATTATCATGGTCCCCCCGGTCGTGTGCTTCTTGTGAATTAATGCCAGTTGATGCTACCGCTCAGTGCGGGAATGGGCATGTGGGGCCGTCGCGAGCGACGACCCCACATGCCGTTCATTGACTTGGTACTGGTTACGGGCAAGCACCGGCAGCAGGGCCAGCGGCGCCGCTGGTCACGCTAAAGGTCGTGCCGCTGGCGCTCGCTGCCTCGAGGCAGAACGAGCGTCCACCGGTTTCGATCGTCACACCGGCCGGGAAGCCCAGGTTGGTCAGGGCGACGGTCGGAGCACCAGCGGTCGGGCCGGCGGGAGTGGCGACGAGCGAGCTCACCACCGCAACCTTGGCCGTGGCGAGGTTTGAAATGGCGGCCGAGTCCTGAGCCGCTGCCTGCTGGCCCAGGAAGACCGGGACGGCGATGGCGGCCAGGATGCCGATGATGATGACCACGACGAGAAGCTCGATCAGGGTGAAGCCCTTGTCGTTCTTCTGGATGCGGTTGAGGCGGTTCTCAAGTGCGGTGCGAATGGACATGTGTCCGTTTCCTTTCCCATCAAATGAAGGTTGATAGGTGGGCCCCCCACGGAACATGAAACCGGCCCCCCACGGCTAATTCTGTATCCCAGCCCTATGCCGTGGCATCCCCATTGCGGGGGACACTCCGGCGTGTCGGCTAGATCTGATTGAAGATGTCGAAAATGGGCAAATACAGCGCCACGATCATGCCGCCGAGGATCACGCCGAGGAAGGCGATCATGAGTGGTTCGATAAGCGACGTCAGCGCTTCCGTCGTGCTTTGCACTTCGCTGTCGTAGAAGTCAGAGATCTTCTCGAGCATTGTCTCGAGGGCTCCCGAGTCTTCCCCCACGGCGATCATCTGCGTGACCATGCTCGGAAAGATGGGCTGAAGAGCGAGGGGTGCCGCGATGGTGCGGCCCTGCCGCACCGAATCTTGCACCGACTGCACGGCCTGTTCGATCTGCCAGTTGCCCGACGTCGATCCGACGATCGACAGGGCCTGCAGAATCGGAACACCCGACCCGATCATGGTGCCGAAGTTTCGGGTGAAGCGCGCGATTGCGATCTTCTTGAAGAGATCCCCGAACACGGGCATCTTCAGCAACATCGGCTCCCACACCGAACGGAACTTCGCCGTGTGCCGGTTGGCGCGCCACCAGATCGTCCCCACAAAGGCCGCCACGACTACGAGCGGCCCCAACCACACCATGTTCTCCGAAATCCCGACGAGGATGCGGGTCGGGAGGGGCAACTCGCCACCAAGATCATCGAAGAGGTCTTCGAAGACCGGAACGATGAACAAGATCATGCCGACGACGGCAAGAAGGGCCATGATCAACACGACCACCGGATACGTCAAGGCAGACTTGATGGTCGCCTTGAGCTCGACCTCTTTCTCGTAGTTCTTTGCGACCGAGTCGAGAGACGTCTCGAGGAAACCGCCGACCTCACCCGCGCGCACGAGGTTGAGAAAGATCGGGGGAAACTCTCGCGGGTGCTTCGCGAGAGCGTCGGAAAAGGTGCTTCCGCCTTCGACCGCGCCCCGCACGTCATCAATCGTCGAAGCCAGCTTCGGGTTCTCCGACTGGTCGGCGAGAATCGTGAGGGCCTTCAGCAGCGGGAGACCCGCGCCGATCATGGTCGCAAGTTGGCGACTCATCACCGACAGATCCTTGATCGTGACTCTCTTGTCGAAGAGTCCACCCAACGAGATGTCGCGATTGAGGCCGGTTCCGCCCGTGACCTGCTTGAGCGAGACCGGGGCGATACCCATGGTGCGCAGTCGTGCGACGACCGACGACTCGCCCGCAGCATCCACCCGCCCCTTGACGAGCTTGCCGCTCGAGTCGCGGCCCGTGTATTCGAACGTCAGGGTGGCAGCCACTATCGGGTTCCTCCGAATCCGTCAGGGAAAGGCGTAGCGGGCGCCGCGCCAGAGATCGCCGCAGTGCGGTTCACGAGCCGGTTGAAGTTTTCGGCCTCTTGAATCTTGGACTGCGCAGCCTCATAGGTCACCATGTGGCTATTCACCAGGTCAGCCAGGTGCTGATCCATCGTGTGCATGCCGGCCTCGCGCCCCGCCTGCAGGGCTGAGGGGATCTGGTAGGTCTTCCCCTCGCGAATGAGGTTGGCGATCGCGCCCGTGGTCATCATGATCTCCGTCGCGATGATGCGGCCCTGGCCTGATGCTCGCGGCAGCAGGGTTTGACAGACCACGCCCTGCAGCGTGAGCGCGAGCTGCGAGCGCACCTGCGTCTGTTGGTGGGTCGGGAAAACGTCGATAATGCGATCGATCGTTTGGGCGGCCGATTGGGTGTGCAGCGTGGCAAACACGAGGTGTCCGGTCTCGGCCGCGGTCAGCGCCGTCGAGATGGTCTCGAGGTCACGAAGCTCGCCAATCAAAATGACATCAGGGTCTTGACGCAGCACGCGCCTGAGAGCATCGGAGAACGAGTGCGTGTCACTCCCCACCTCGCGCTGATTCACGAGCGAGCGCTGGTTCTGGTGCACAAACTCGATCGGGTCTTCGATCGTGACGATGTGGTCGGCTCGGGACTTGTTGACGAGGTCAATGAGAGCCGCCAGAGTCGTCGACTTCCCTGAACCGGTCGGGCCGGTAACCAGCACGAGGCCACGCGGTAGCGTCGCGAACTTCGACACGACACTCGGAACCCCGAGCTGCTTGAGCGACTTGATCTCGGTAGGGATGAGGCGGAACGCCCCCGCCATCGCCTCGCGGTCTTTGAAGATGTTGACGCGGAATCGCTCAGCGCCGCGCGGGCTGATCGCGAGGTCAAGCTCCCACTCGGTCACGAAGTTCTCGCGCTGGTGGGGCGTCATGACGCTTTCGAGAATCGCGCTCACTTCGGCGCGACTCCATACCGCGGCGTTGGACGCGGGCCGAAGCTCGCCATCGAGGCGCAGCATTGGCGGAGCATCCCCCGCAACATGGAGGTCGGATGCTCCGCGCGCAATGACATCATCGAGCGCAGCGAGCAGTGCCGGGTGGATGCCCGACATGACCGCACCACTCATCTGAGCCGGCGGTGGCGCCGCGATCGGAGCCAGCCCCGCCGGAGGTGGAGCATCAGGAGCGACTACCGGAGCCGGAGCCGCAGCAACGATGGGCTGCTGGCCCACGGGCGGCGGCGGCGAAAGGTGAGCCATTGCAGGAGTGAAATCGGGGTACGGAGCCGCCACCGGTGCCGCCATCGGCGAAGCCATCGGCGCCGAAAGTGGTGCCGCCTGAGCCGCAGCCACGGCCGAGCTCTGATCGGCGGTCACCGACCACACCCGACGACCACCCTGTGCGGTGCCGTCGGCCGGTGAGCCGAATCCCAGCGAGTCGGTCATGGTGTTCCCCTCGTCAGTGCGTGATGCGAGCGTCGTGCCGCTGCCTTCAGTGATTGTCGCGCGACAGCACTTGTCGACGTCGCCTCGACGGCTGCCGCGTGTCGTTAGGCAACCACGCGAAGTACCTCTTCGATCGAGGTCAGACCAGCACGCACCTTCGCCCACCCGTCTTGCCGCAGCGTCAGCATGCCTTGCGCCGTCGCCGTGTGCAAAATCTCGGCGCTCGAGCTCCGCGCCACGGCCAGGCGTTCGATTTCTTCGCTCACCATCATGACCTCGTGCAACGCGAGACGACCCCGATAGCCCGTGCCTGAACATGCCGAGCAACCGACGGCGTGATAGAACCGCGGACTGAACTCGTCTTCACGCCGCCCAAACCCGAGATGGTCGAGGTGCGTCATGTCGTACTCCTGCAATTGCTTGCAACGATCACAGAGCTTGCGCGCGAGTCGCTGAGCGACCACGCAGTCAAGCGCCGAGCCGACGAGGAACGGCTCAATGTCCATCTCGATGAGTCGCGTGATGGCGCTCGGCGCATCGTTGGTGTGCAGAGTCGAGAGCACGAGGTGGCCGGTGAGCGAAGCCTCGATGGCGATCTGCGCGGTTTCTTGGTCACGAATCTCACCGATGAGCACAACATCCGGGTCAGACCGCAGGATGCTGCGCAGGGCACTCGCGAACGTGAGACCCGCCTTCGGGTTGACCTGAACCTGGTTGATGCCCGCCATGCGGTACTCAACCGGGTCTTCGACCGTGATGACGTTGATCTCGGGTCGCGCGACGGCGTGCAATGTCGTGTAAAGGGTCGTCGACTTTCCTGAACCGGTCGGCCCGGTGACGAGGATCATGCCGTACGGCTTGGTGTACGAGTTGCGGTACACCGAGAGGTTGCGCTCGAGCATGCCCAGGTCGCCGATATCGCGACGCGTGGCGTTGTTGTCGAGAATACGCATGACGACTTTCTCGCCCCACACGGTCGGGAGGGTGGCCACACGCAAGTCGACCACCTCGCCGCCGTGCTGCACCGACATGCGGCCGTCTTGCGGTCGACGGCGCTCGGCAATGTTGATGTCGCTCATGATCTTCAACCGCGAGATCACGCCGTTTTGAATGTTCTTGGGCGCCTGCTGCACGTCGTGCAATACGCCATCGATGCGATACCGAACGCGCATCTCAAACTCGCCGGGCTCGATGTGGATGTCCGACGCGAGGTCTTGAATCGCCTGACCGATGATGAGATTCACGAATCGCACAATCGGCGCATCGTCGGCATCGGCCTCCCGCAACGCAATTTCGTCGCTCAGGCTCGGGGTTGACTCTTCTTGGATCGCGCTGGAGAGATCGCTCAGCTCGCTGTCGGCACGATGAAAGCGGTTGATCGCCGCGGTGAGGTCGTTCTTCTCCGCGACAACCGCGACAACGTGCATTCGGGTCAGAGCGCGAACGTCGTCCATCGCGAGCACGTCGCCGGGCTCGACCATCGCGAGAGTGATCGTTGTCGGAGTCGAGTGGATCGGCAGGATGCTGTGCCGGCGGCAGAGCTGCGCCGGAACGAGCGCAACCGCGGCACGATCGACCGGGTATTCAGACAGTTCAACGAACGAGAGCCCCGCAACCTCAGCCTTGGCGGAGGCGACCTGGGAGGGACTGACGAGTCCGCGCTCCACAAAATCACCAACGACGACCTCGTCGCCTTCATCGCGCAGCTTGTCGAGCGTTTCGATCGGCAGCAGCCCACGGATGATGAGCACTTCGCTTACAGATACCACAGCAGCTCCCTCCCCCCTGGACGCACGCGGCCCGACAATGGGTCGAATGCACGGACTGCCTGACTGTCACGGTACGACACGCCGTACTGCTGACAATAGCCCCGCTTTCGGGGGTAGTCCACACCAGTCACATTGTTAACATCTGCCCCACGACGACCGCGGGGCCCTCACCGTATTCGGTGTGGACCCCGCGGGCGTTGGGTGTGACCGTCGCTTAGCTGTACGTTCCCGGCGTGAAGTCGTCGCTCGAGAAGGTGTCGAAGTCGACGAACGACAGGTCAGCCTCGGTCAGAGCGGTGTCGTCAGCGAAGATGCGGTTGGGGTATCGCTCGGCCTTCGCCTCCTCTGTCGCCTCGACCGTGACGTTGCGGTACGCGGGCAAGCCGGTACCCGCAGGGATCAGCTTGCCGATGATGACGTTCTCCTTCAGGCCGAGCAACGGGTCGCTCTTGCCCTCCATAGCCGCCTGCGTCAGCACGCGCGTCGTCTCCTGGAACGAGGCCGCCGACAACCATGATTCCGTCGCGAGCGAAGCCTTGGTGATACCCATGACCTCTTGACGCGCCGAGGCAGTCTTCTTGCCCTCGGCAAGAGCCGCGCGGTTGATCTGGTTGTACTTCGAGCGGTCGACGAGCTCACCCGGCAGCAGGTCGGTCTCGCCGTGGTCGACGACGGTGACCTTGCGGAGCATCTGGCGAACGATGACCTCGAGGTGCTTGTCGTGGATCGGCACGCCCTGCGAGCGGTAGACCCCCTGCACGCCCTCGACGAGGTGCTGCTGCACGGCGCGCACGCCCTTGACGCGCAGCACCTCTTTCGGGTCGACCGTTCCAACGAAGATCTGCTGACCCAGCTCGACGTGCTGGCCGTCTTCGACGAGCAGCGTAGCGCGCTTCGAGACGGCGTATGCCACCTCTTCCTCGCCGTTGTCGGGCGTCAGAACAATCTTCAGCAACGTTCCGTTGTCGTCGATGCTGATGCGACCGGCGCTCTCGGCAATGGGGCTTGCACCCTTCGGGGTGCGCGCCTCGAACAGCTCGGTCACGCGAGGAAGACCCTGCGTGATGTCTGCTGCCGACGCCGAACCACCCGTGTGGAAGGTGCGCATCGTGAGCTGGGTACCGGGCTCGCCGATCGACTGCGCCGCGATGATGCCCACGGCCTCACCGAGGTCGACGCGCGTGCCGGTCGCCAGCGAGCGGCCGTAGCATGCGGCACAAACTCCGACGGCCGACTCACAGGTCAGCACCGAGCGCACCTTGATCTCCGCGACGCCCGCGGCGACGAGGCTATCGATCAGCACGTCGCCGACATCGGCACCCGCTTGGGCGACAATCTCGCCCGAGCCACTGACAGCGTCTGTTGCGAGCGTGCGAGCAAAGACGAGGTTCTCGACGTTGTCGTCGCGAACCCAGCCGCCATCAACCTCATGCGCAATGGTGAAGTCGAGGCCCTTGCCGGTGCCACAGTCTTCTTCGCGGATGATGACGTCTTGCGCCACATCGACGAGTCGACGCGTGAGGTAACCCGAGTCGGCCGTGCGCAGAGCGGTGTCGGCCAGGCCCTTACGAGCACCGTGGGTGGCGATGAAGTACTCGGCCACCGACAGGCCCTCGCGGTACGAGTTGATGATCGGGCGGGCGATGATCTCACCACGCGGGTTCGACACCAGGCCGCGCATACCGGCGATGTTGCCGACCTGCAGCCAGTTACCACGAGCACCCGACGTCACCATGCGGTTGATGGTGTTGTCGACCGGGAAGTTCGCGCGCATCTCGTCGTTGACGGCCTTGGTGCCTTCCGTCCACAACTCGACGAGCTCGCGACGACGCTCGTCGTCGGTGGTCAGACCCTTGTCGAACTGACCCTGGATCTTTGCGGCCTTTTTCTCGTACTCCGCGACGATCTGCTTCTTCTTCGGCGGCGTGAGCACGTCACTGAGAGCGACGGTGACTCCCGAGCGGGTCGCCCAGTAGAAGCCGGCATCTTTCACCTTGTCGAGCGTGGCGGCCACGATCGTCTTGGGGTAGCGCTCAGCGAGGTCGTTCACGATCTGCGAGATCGTGCCCTTGTCAGCCACAGCATCCACGAACGGGTAGTCGGCCGGCAGCTGCTCGTTGAACAGCGCGCGACCGAGGGTGGTCTCGCGCAGTTCGCGGCCGTCGGCGAACTTCTCGCCATAAAGACGGATGCGGATCGGCGCGTTGAGGTGCAGCGAGCCCTGATCCATGGCCATGATGCCTTCGGCCACCGAGGTGAACGCACGGCCTTCGCCGGCAGCGCCTTCGCGCACCGTCGTGAGGTGGTGCAGACCGATGATCATGTCCTGGGTCGGAACCGTCACCGGTCGGCCGTCAGAGGGCTTGAGGATGTTGTTCGACGCGAGCATGAGGATGCGGGCTTCGGCCTGTGCCTCGACCGACAGCGGCAAGTGCACGGCCATCTGGTCGCCGTCGAAGTCGGCGTTGAACGCCGCGCAGACGAGCGGGTGCAGCTGGATGGCCTTGCCCTCGACGAGCTGAGGCTCGAAGGCCTGGATGCCCAGGCGGTGAAGGGTCGGAGCACGGTTGAGCAGCACGGGGCGCTCGCGAATGATCTCTTCGAGCACGTCCCACACCTGCGGACGCGAACGCTCGACCATGCGCTTGGCGCTCTTGATGTTCTGCGCGTGGCCCAGGTCGATGAGGCGCTTGATGACGAAGGGCTTGAACAGCTCGAGTGCCATGATCTTCGGCAGACCGCACTGGTGCAGCTTGAGCTGCGGGCCAACGACGATGACCGAACGGCCCGAGTAGTCGACGCGCTTGCCGAGCAGGTTCTGACGGAACCGGCCCTGCTTGCCCTTGAGCATGTCGCTCAGCGACTTGAGGGCGCGGTTACCCGTACCCGTCACCGGACGGCCACGGCGGCCGTTGTCGAACAGCGCGTCAACAGCCTCCTGCAGCATGCGCTTTTCGTTGTTCACGATGATCTCGGGAGCCCCGAGGTCAAGCAGACGACGCAGACGGTTGTTGCGGTTAATCACGCGGCGGTAGAGGTCGTTGAGGTCGGAGGTCGCAAAGCGGCCACCGTCGAGCTGCACCATCGGGCGAAGCTCCGGCGGAATGACCGGCACGACATCCAGCACCATCGCAGCCGGCGAGTTGCCGGTCTGCAGGAAGGAGTTGACGACCTTCAGGCGCTTGATGGCGCGGATCTTCCTCTGACCCTTGCCCGTCGCGATCTGCTCGTGGAGCAGCTCGCTCTCGGCTGCGAGGTCGAATGCCTCGAGGCGCTTCTTGATGGCCTCGGCACCCATGTGGGCCTCGAAGTACAGACCGAAGCGGTCTTGCAGCTCTTGGAACACGGAGTCCTCGGGCTTCAGGTCGCCGACCTTGAGGGTGCGGAAGTCTTCCCACACGCGCTCGAGCTGGGCGATCTGCTCGTCGAACGACTTGCGGGCCTGACCCATTTCTTTCTCGCCGAGGTCTTTGACCTTGCGCTTCTGGTCGGCCTTGGCGCCCTCGGCTTCGAGCTCAGCGAGTTCGGTCTCGAGACGCTGCATGCGCGTCGCAATGGCGCTGTCGCGCTGGCCTTCGAGCGTCTTGATCTCGAGGCGCAGCTCGTTCTCGAGGCCGGGAAGGTCGGCGTGACGGCCGTCTTCGTCGATCGAGATAACCATGTATGCGGCGAAGTAGATGACCTTCTCGAGGTCTTTCGGCGCCATGTCGAGCAGGTAGCCGAGGCGGCTCGGCACACCCTTGAAGTACCAGATGTGCGTGACGGGTGCGGCGAGCTCGATGTGGCCCATGCGCTCGCGGCGCACCGACGACTTCGTCACCTCGACGCCGCAGCGCTCGCACACGATGCCCTTAAAGCGGACCCGCTTGTACTTACCGCACGAGCACTCCCAGTCGCGCGAGGGCCCAAAGATCTGCTCGCCGAACAGGCCGTCTTTCTCCGGCTTGAGCGTGCGGTAGTTGATCGTCTCCGGCTTCTTTACCTCACCGTGCGACCAGCGACGGATGTCGTCGGCGGTGGCGAGGCCAATGCGGAGCTCATCGAAAGTTTTTGCGTCGAGCACGTGTTATCTCTTCTCTTGCAGTCTTCTGCGTCTAGCGAAAATCAGCGTTGTGCGAAAGTTCCGAAGCCCGGCTTAGATCTCGTCGATCGACGACGACTCGAAGCGGGTGGAGATGTTGATGCCCAGCTCTTCTGCGGCACGGAAGACTTCGTCGTCCGTGTCTTTCAGGCTGAGCACCGTGCCGTCGGCCGAGAGGACCTCGACGTTCAGGCAGAGCGACTGCATCTCTTTGATGAGCACCTTGAAGCTCTCGGGGATACCGGGCTCCTGGATGTTCTCGCCCTTGACGATCGCCTCGTAGACCTTCACGCGGCCGAGAATGTCGTCGGACTTGATCGTGAGCAGCTCTTGCAACGCGTAGGCCGCACCGTACGCCTCGAGGGCCCACACCTCCATCTCGCCGAACCGCTGGCCGCCGAACTGAGCCTTACCGCCCAGGGGCTGCTGCGTGATCATCGAGTAGGGGCCCGTCGAACGCGCGTGAATCTTGTCGTCGACGAGGTGGTGGAGCTTGAGGATGTACATGTAGCCGACCGAGACCGGGTCGGGGAACGGCTCGCCCGAACGGCCGTCGAACAGACGAGCCTTTCCGGTGGAGTCGATCATCCGGACGCCGTCACGGTTCGGGAGCGTTGCGTCGAGCAGACCGGCGATCTCGTCTTCACGAGCACCGTCGAACACCGGCGTGGCGATCTTGGTGCCGGGTGCCGCCTCGCGAGCGTTGGCAGGAATGCCGTCGGCCCAGTCGGGGTTGCCGTCGATCTTCCAGCCGCGCGATGCCGCCCAGCCCATGTGAATCTCGAGCACCTGGCCGAAGTTCATGCGGCCGGGGACGCCGAGCGGGTTGAGCACGATGTCGACGGGGGTGCCGTCTTCGAGGAACGGCATGTCTTCGACCGGCAAGATCTTCGAGATGACGCCCTTGTTGCCGTGGCGACCGGCGAGCTTGTCGCCCTCAGAGATCTTGCGCTTCTGGGCGATGTAGACGACCACGCGCTGGTTGACGCCCGAGCCAAGCTCGTCGTCGCCGTCTTGCGCGTCGAAGACCTTGACGCCGATGATCGTGCCCTGCTCACCGTGGGGAACCTTGAGCGAAGTGTCGCGCACCTCGCGCGACTTCTCGTTGAAGATCGCGCGGAGCAGACGCTCTTCGGCGCTGAGCTCGGTCTCACCCTTGGGCGTGACCTTGCCCACGAGGATGTCGCCGGGGCGAACCTCGGCGCCGATGCGGATGATGCCGCGCTCGTCGAGATCTGCCAAGAGCTCGGGGCTCACGTTGGGCAGATCGCGGGTGATCTCTTCTTTACCGAGCTTCGTGTCGCGGGCATCCACTTCATATTCCTCGATGTGAATCGACGACAGCGTGTCGTCTTTCACGAGGTTCTGGCTGAGGATGATCGCGTCTTCGAAGTTGTGGCCTTCCCACGACATGAACGCAACGAGCAGGTTCTTGCCGAGCGCGAGCTCACCATTCTCGGTAGCGGGGCCATCGGCGATGACCTCGCCGACCTCGATGCGGTCACCCGCACTGACGACGACGCGGTGGTTGTAGTTCGTGCCCTGGTTCGAGCGGTCGAACTTGCGCAACACGTAGTCCTGCGTTCCGCCCTCGTCGAGCTGCACGGTGACGGAGTCGGCCGAAACCGACGCCACGACACCCGCCGCCGTTGCGGTGATGACGTCGCCGGCGTCGACGGCTGCGTAGCTCTCCATGCCGGTGCCGACGAGCGGCGACTCGGAGCGGAGCAGCGGAACGGCCTGACGCTGCATGTTGGCACCCATGAGGGCGCGGTTCGCATCGTCGTGCTCAAGGAACGGAATCAGCGACGTCGCGACCGACACCATCTGGCGCGGCGAGACGTCCATGTAGTCGACCTGCTCCGACGGGACGAGTTCGACTTCGCCGCCCTTGCGACGCACGAGAACGCGCTCTTCGGCAAACGAGCCGTCTTTGTTGAGCGGCGCACCGGCCTGGGCGACGACGTGGTCGTCTTCCTCGCTCGCGGTCAGGTAGTCAATCGTGCCCGTGACCTTGCTCTTGGTGACGCGACGGTACGGGGTCTCGATGAAGCCGAACGCGTTGATGCGAGCAAACGAGGCCAGCGAGCCGATGAGACCGATGTTCGGGCCTTCCGGCGTCTCGATCGGGCACATGCGGCCGTAGTGCGAGGGGTGCACGTCGCGCACCTCAACGCCGGCGCGCTCACGGCTCAGACCACCCGGGCCGAGCGCCGACAGGCGGCGCTTGTGGGTGAGACCCGCGAGCGGGTTGTTCTGGTCCATGAACTGGCTGAGCTGAGAGGTTCCGAAGAACTCCTTGATCGCGGCGACGACGGGGCGCACGTTGATCAGGGTCTGCGGCGTGATCGCCTCGATGTCTTGCGTCGTCATGCGCTCGCGAACGACACGCTCCATCCGGCTGAGGCCCGTGCGCACCTGGTTCTGGATGAGCTCGCCCACGGCGCGGATGCGACGGTTGCCGAAGTGGTCGATGTCGTCCACGTCGAGACGCAGGTCGACCGGCTTGCCGTCACGCTGGCCGGGGAGAGTCGTGCGGCCTTCGTGCAGCGAGACCATGTAGCGGATCGTCGCGACGATGTCGTCGACGCTCAGCACCGAGTCAGCGAGCGGAGCATCCACACCCAACTTGCGGTTGATCTTGTAACGACCAACCTTCGCGAGGTCGTAGCGCTTGGAGTTGAAGTAGAAGTTGTCGAGGAGCGCGCGGGCGGCCTCGGCGGCAACCTGCTCGCCCGGACGCAGCTTGCGGTAGATGTCTTTCAGCGCCTCCTCTTTGGTGAGGATGGCGTCTTTCTCGAGGGTCTGCTCGATCGAGTCGAAACCGGCGAACTTCTCGCGGATCTCTTCCGTCGTCAGGCCCAGGGCCTTGAGGAAGACGGTGACCGACTGCTTACGCTTGCGGTCGATGCGCACGCCGACCTGATCGCGCTTGTCGACCTCAAACTCGAGCCAGGCACCGCGGCTCGGGATGATGC
>JAYUKK010000140.1:0-3627 GCA_043764515.1 Microbacterium sp. | reverse complement strand
TGATCTGAGCCGGTCGGCCTACTGGCCGATGGCTGCCTGCGGGCCGCCCGTCTTGAGCGCCGCGAGCCGTGCCTCGATCTCGGTCTGCGTGTCGAGGTCGTCGAGTGACTCGAACTGCGCATCGAGCGTGGATGCCGCGAGCTCTTGCTGCCCGAGAACCTTGGCCTCTTCGCGACGAATCTTTTCTTCGAAACGGCCAAGCTCACTCGACGGGTCCATGATGTCGATGCTCTTGACGGCGTCGATCACTTGCGACTGGGCGTCGGCAATCTTGGCGCGCGCAATGAGCTGGTCGCGCTGCGAGCGCAACTCGTTGAGCTTGCCCTTCATGGCCTCGAGGCCACCCTTGAGCTTGTCGACGATGGCGGTCTGGCTCGTGATCGTCGGCTCGGCAGCCTTCGCTTCGCTTTCTGCCGAGAGCTGCTTGCCGAGGGCGACCTTGGCGAGGTTGTCGAACTTGTCGGCGTCGGCGGTATTGCCCGCGGCGCGCAGCTCATCGGCCTTGGCGCTCGCGGCCACAGCCTTGCGGCCCCAGTCTTGTGCTGAGGCGACGTCTTCGGCGAAGTCTTGCTCGAGCAGACGCAGGTTACCGATTGTCTGGGCGATCGCCGCCTCTGCCTCTTGAATGCTCGCGGTGTAGTCGCGCACCATCTGGTCGAGCATCTTCTCGGGGTCTTCAGCGGCGTCGAGCATGGCGTGAATGTTCGCCTTGGCCAGTTGAGCGATGCGGCCGAAGATGGACTGCTTTGACATGAGTGGTGCCTTTCTGTCGATGGTCAGATCGTGCTGGTTGATGCTGAGGAAGAACTAGAAGCGGCCGCTGCCACCGCGACGACCGGATGACCGGCTCGACGACGATCGTCGGCTCGACCCGCCGCCACTCGAGCCAAAGCTCGGCCGACGTGAGCCTCCGCCACTGGAGCCGCCACTGAAGCCGCCGCCAAACCCACCGCGCGAGCCGCCGCCGCCTCCGCCGCCGAGCAGACCGCCGATAATGCCGCCGATGATGGCGTCGCTGACGCCTCCGCCGCGACCGCCGCCTCCCCCTCCGCCGAGCATTCCGCCCACGGGGCCGGTCGGTGCCATCGTGGCCGCGAGGTCGTTCTCGGCCGACTGCAGGGCCTGGCCAGCAAGGTCGAGGGCACGCTGAGCAGCCGTAAGGGCACCCACGGGGTCGGCTGCACGCGTGTCCGAGGCGATCTGCTCTTGCGCTTGAGCTTCGGCGAGTCGAGCGCGCGCATCGGCGCCGACGGCACCGCGGTGCGCCGCGACATAGTCAACCGCGCTCGAGATGCGGCTGCGTGCCGAGGCCAACGTTCGATCGAGGGCCGCTTCGGCCTTCGCCCGACGCTCGCCCTCTTCTCGGGCTCCTGCGAGTTGCGTGTCGAGTTCGCGGTCGACAGTCACGAGCCGGTCGAGTGCCGCGATGGGGTCTTTCGCGTCAGCGGCCGTCAGGGTCGACCCGGCGGCCGTGAGGGCGCTCGTCAACCCCGCACTCGAGGGCAGGGTGGCGGCCGCGGCGATTCCCGCGCGCACGTCGACAATCTGCTCAGCGAGGGCCGTGCGCGCTGCGGAAAGGTCGTCGGCCAGTCGCTCGACGGCGGCGGTCGTCGTGGTTAGTTGTGCCAGGGCCAATTGTGCCGAGCGCACATCGATGGCCGCTTCGCTCGACTTGCCCTCGGCCTGGTGTGCCGTGGCCTCGGCGAGCTCAGAGTCGACGAGCCCGAGCAGTCGCTTGGCCTGGGCAGGGGCATCCGCCACGCTGGAGAGTGCCGATGCGGCGTAGTCGGCCTTCAGGCGTGTGATGGTTGCGCTCGCGGACTCGATGGCGGCCGGGGCGGCAGCACGGCCTGCCGTGACACTTGCGATGGCGGCGGGCAAGTCGCTCTCGACATCACGCAAAGCCTCGAACGCTTCTTCTTGAGCCTCGAGCAGGTCATCGGCTTCATCGCACGCGGCGACAATCTGGAGAAGCGCGGCGCGCTTGGCGTCATCAGTTTCGGGGTTTTCATCGTCAAGCTCGCGGCGCACGCGGAAGGCCTCGGCGACCAAAGTCTTGGCTTTCGTCAGCGCAGTGCGGAAGCCCTCGGTGGGCGCTGCTCCGAACTGCGCTTCGGCGAACCCGAGCTCTTGCTCGCTCGTCGTGAGCGCATCATCGAGCTGGACGAGCCGGCGGGAGGCCGTCTGGTCGAGCTCGGCGATTGACTGCTTGTCGACCGCGGCCGTCACGGGGTTCTTCTTGCGGCGCGCTCGGGCAATGAAGAACCACGCTGCGCCAACACCGCCGACCCCGAGCGCGATGGGCAGAATCGGGATGCCGCCGCCGGCTTCAGCATCCGTCGTCGGCGCGGTCTCACCGTCCGTCTCGCCGCCGGCGCCGCCGTCCGTCTCGCCGTCATTACCGCCTTCGGTCTCGGTGCCCGTCTCGGCGGTGAGAGCCAACGTGAGGCTGTCGGCATAGGCGATGATGCCCTCGGCCCAGTTGTCGTCGCGCAACTGCGGAACGAGACCTTCGGTCTCGGCGGCGGCCAGCTGGGCATCGGTCGCCGGAAAGCCTGCGCCGACGCTGGTGGCGTATTCACGATCGCCGACCGCGATGGCCAGTAGTGCGTCGCGGTCACCGAGCCCCGAGACCGCGGCGGTTTCATCGGCCCACGCGAGGGCGTCGAGCGATCCCTCGAAGCGGTCGACAACGACGACGAAGAGTTGCGCGGAGCCGGCGTCGAAG
The DNA here is from genome assembly GCA_043764515.1 of Microbacterium sp. GTDB lineage: Bacteria > Actinomycetota > Actinomycetes > Actinomycetales > Microbacteriaceae > Microcella. Next base: position 899 of record JAYUKK010000140.1, on the reverse strand, counting down.
AGTCGGTCAAGCGCGGCTTCTACGCGGGGCAGGTCACCGTCGAGCACACCGGTTTCGTCGAACACATAGGCTCCGCCGAGGTCGACGGGGGGCACCGCCGAGGCGGGGGATGCCACCCCCAGCAGCAGCGCCGTCGATAGAGCAGCAAGGGCGAGGCCCTGAGCGCTGCGTGCGGGGCGGCGGTGCGATCGACGGGGTTCGTGCGCCATGAGACTGCCCTTCGTCGTTCGGGTGGTCCACGCGTGACCGTGTCAGGCGTCGTTGCGTGGTTCCGCGATTCTAGTCAGCCGCGGTAACCCCTGGGCGAGCAAACATCACGCGCTTGGCGCGCCCGTGTGGTTAGTCGACACTCACCGTTTTCGGCGTGGCGACAAGAACGAACGACTCACCCGTCGTCAGCACGGTGACATCGACCATCACGATCACCGAGTACTCGCCTGCCAACAGAAGTTCTCCATCACAACCGCGGGTGCTGATGCGCAGGGGAAGTTCGTAGCGCTCGCCCGCGGCGAGATCAACCGTTGTCGTCGCGTCACTCGCGCCGAGACCGCCGCCCACGACAGAGCCACTCTGCGTCAGCGCGCCGATTGCGGTGGCACGCGTGCTGATACTGAGCGGATCAGAGTTGTTGTTCGCCAGAACGGCGACACCCACGAACTCACCGTCGGCGGTCTGTGCGCTGGAGGAAACCTGCACCGAGAGCGTCAGAGCGCTGGCAGAGTACGGCTCGGGAACCGCGGCCCCACACGCGAGCAGAGCGGCGCTGCGGTCATCCTCGCCAAGCGCCTCGGGTGCCGCGGGTTCGCTGAGCAGATCGGTGCCGCCCGATGACTCCACCGTCGAAGTGTCGGCCGACTCGCTTGCCGCGATGAGTGTGGGCGGAGTCACCGACTGCAGCG
>JAYUKK010000139.1:0-3629 GCA_043764515.1 Microbacterium sp. | reverse complement strand
CGTCGAGCGAGCCGCGAGCCGCGCCCGTGAAGCCCAACGCGAGCAAGACCAGGTCTGCCGGAATCTCGCGCTCCGTGCCCGCCTTGGGCACGCGGCGACCATCGAGATACTCGGTTTCGGCAACTCGAAGCGCACGCACTTCGCCCGCCTCCGTGGTCAAGAATTCGACGGTCGAAGCCAGGTACATGCGGTCGCCGCCCTCTTCATGGGCGCTTTGTACTTCGAACAAGGTCGGCTGCACAGGCCACGGCTGCGAATCAGGTCGCTCGTGCGGCGGCTGCGTGCCGATTGCCAAGTTGGTGACACTCAGTGCGCCCTGACGGTGCGCCGTGCCGATGCAGTCTGCACCCGTATCGCCACCGCCAAGCACAACCACGTGCTTGCCCTCGGCGGTGATCTGATCGGCGACGGCGTCACCCGCCTGTACGCGGTTCGACTGCGTGAGGTAGTCCATGGCGTAGTGGATGCCCAGAGCGTCGCGCCCCGGAATGGCAAGGTCTCGCGACTCAGGCGCGCCCGTCGCGATCACCACGGCGTCGTAGCGCGTGCGCAACTCGTCCCACGTGATGTCGACGCCGATCTCGACGCCGGCGCGGAAGCGGGTGCCTTCGGCCTGCATTTGCGTGAGCCGCGCATCCAGATACCGTTTCTCCATTTTGAAGTCGGGGATGCCATAGCGAAGGAGCCCGCCAATGCGGTCGTCTTTCTCAAAGACCGCGACGGTGTGGCCGACGCGCGTCAGTTGCTGCGCCGCTGCAAGACCGGCGGGCCCAGAACCGACGACAGCGACGGTCTTGCCCGTGAGCCGCTCAGGCGGGACTGGCTGCACCCAGCCGTTGTTCCACGCGTTCTCGATGATCGATGCTTCGACCTGCTTGATCGTCACAGCCGGCTGGTTGATGGCCAGCACGCACGACGACTCACACGGAGCCGGACACAGCTTGCCCGTGAACTCAGGGAAGTTGTTGGTGGCGTGCAATCGCTCGATGGCCTGGCGGCCCTCGCCGCGCCAGGTCAAGTCGTTCCACTCGGGAATCAGGTTGCCGAGCGGGCAGCCCTGGTGGCAGAACGGGATGCCGCAATCCATGCACCGGCCCGCTTGACGACGGAGCACTCCGGGATCCCCCTGCTCATAGACCTCTTTCCAGTCCATGAGCCGGAGCGGTACGGGCCGACGCGGCGGCAGCTCGCGCTCGGGAACCGTGATGAAGCCACGGGGATCAGCCACCGGTCACCTCCAAAATGCGGCCCCACACAACGTCTCCGTCGGGGTCAAGGCCTTCGTCAAGAGCAGTCTGACGGGTCGCGAGCACTGCCGCATAGTCGCGCGGCAGCACCTTGACGAAACGGGCGAGCGCGGCGTCGATGTCGCCGAGCAGTCGCGCAGCAACGGCCGACTCGGTGTCTTCGTGGTGACGGCGCAAGAGATCAGCGACGATCACCCGGTCATCAGCGTCGAGAGCCGACAGCTCGAGCTCTCCGGTCGCCAAAGCTTCGCTGTTGACGCGCTCGCGTCGCAGGTCGAGAACGTAGGCGGTGCCGCCCGACATGCCCGCGCCGAGGTTGCGTCCGGTCGCGCCAATGATCATCGCGGTGCCACCGGTCATGTACTCGAGTGCGTGGTCTCCCACGCCTTCGACGACAGCCGTAGCACCCGAGTTGCGCACGAGGAATCGCTCGCCCACGATGCCTCGGATAAACAGCTCACCACTGGTCGCCCCGTAGCCAATGACGTTGCCCGCGATGACGTTGCGTTCTGCGTGGAACACGGCATCGCGAGTCGGGCGCACGATCACTCGACCCCCTGAGAGGCCCTTGCCGACGTAGTCGTTGCTGTCGCCATAGAGACGCAGGGTGATGCCGCGGGGCATGAACGCACCGAGGCTTTGGCCGGCTGAGCCCGTGAGCGTCACATCGATGGTGTCCGGCGCGAGGCCGTGTTCCCCGTGCAGCTTCGTCACGTGGTGGCCGAGCATCGTACCAACGGCGCGCTCAGTGTTGCGGATCGGAAGGTCGATGCGCACCGGCCCGCCGTGCTGGAGCGCGTCGGCACTAAGGCGAATCAGTTCGTTGTCGAAGTGCTCGTCAAGCTCGTGGTCTTGCTCTTCGCGCTTCGTACGCGGTGCATCGTCGGCGAAGAGCGGGCCGGCGAGAATCGGCGAGAGGTCAAGGCCGTCGGCCTTCCAGTGCCGAACGGCTCGATCGACGTCGAGCAGGTCGGCGCGACCGATCGCCTCTTCCATCGTGCGGAAGCCGAGCTCGGCAAGGTACTCCCGCACCTCTTGGGCGAGGAATTCCATGAACGTGATGACGAACTCAGGCGTGCCCGTAAACCGTTTGCGCAACTCAGGGTTCTGGGTCGCGACCCCGACGGGGCACGTGTCGAGGTGGCACACCCGCATCAGAATGCAGCCCGACACGACCATGGGAGCCGTTGCGAAGCCGTATTCTTCTGCGCCCAGCAGCGCGGCGATGACGACGTCGCGCCCGGTCTTCATCTGGCCATCGGCCTGAACGGTAACGCGGCCGCGCATGTTGTTGAGCATGAGCGTCTGCTGTGCCTCGGCCAGCCCGAGCTCCCAGGGGGTGCCCGCATGCTTCAGCGAGTTGAGGGGGCTCGCACCGGTGCCACCATCGTGACCCGAGATCAGCACCACATCGGCCTTAGCCTTCGCAACGCCCGCCGCGACGGCTCCGATCCCTGACTGGCTCACGAGCTTGACGTGCACGCGCGCCGACGGGTTGGCCCGCTTGAGGTCGAAGATGAGTTGTTTGAGGTCTTCGATCGAGTAGATGTCGTGGTGCGGCGGCGGCGAGATGAGACCGACACCGGCCGTGCCATGGCGCAACCGTGCGATCCACGGGTAGACCTTGTTCGCCGGCAGCTGGCCGCCCTCGCCGGGCTTGGCGCCCTGCGCCATCTTGATCTGGATGTCATCGGCATGCGTGAGGTAGAGGCTCGTGACGCCGAATCGCCCCGACGCCACCTGCTTGATGGCGCTGCGCTTCTCGGGGTCGAGCAAACGTTCGGGGCTCTCGCCTCCCTCGCCGGTGTTGCTGCGACCGCCGATGCGGTTCATCGCGATCGCAAGCGTCTCGTGCATCTCGGGGCTGATGGCTCCCATGCTCATGGCACCCGTCGTGAACCGGCGGATGATCGACTCGACGGACTCGACCTCGTCGAGCGGCACCGGAGTGCGGTCTTCTGTCTTGAAGCGGAAGAGCCCTCGCAGGGTCATCAGGTTCTCGGCCTGGTCATCAACGGCCTTGGTGTACTCGCGGAAGATGTCGTACCGCTTGGCGCGCGTCGCGTGCTGCAGGCGGAACACAGTTTCGGGGTTGAACAGGTGAGGAGGGCCTTCTCGCCGCCACTGGTACTCGCCACCGGTCTGCAGGCGCTCGTGCGGGTTGACGGGAGCCGACGCCGGATACGCCAGCTCGTGGCGAGCGGCGTTCTCGGCTGCGATCGTGTCGATGCCCACTCCCCCGAGCACGCTCGACGTGCCAGTGAAGTACCGGTCGACAAACTCTTGGTTGAGTCCAACAGCCTCAAAGGCTTGGGCGCCGGCATACGAGCCCACCGTTGAGATGCCCATCTTCGACATGATCTTGAGCACGCCCTTGCCGAG
>JAYUKK010000138.1:0-3640 GCA_043764515.1 Microbacterium sp. | reverse complement strand
TTCGGCGGCGCGGGGGGCAGAGAGGTGTGCAGCAGAATCGGTCACCCTCTCAGCGTAGGTGGCCGCGTGAAACTGACAGTTCACCCGTTTTCATTGTCTGCGCTGCCCGCGAATGCCATGCTTACCGAGCACCGACGTCCCTAGACCCTGGACTCTCGCTCCGCCGCGCTGTTGTTCGCGGAGCATCCAGGAGCCGACAGTGTTGCCGTCTCTTCGCCCCTTGCGATGAAAGACGATCCGTGTCTCTACCACCTTCGCTTCACGATCTGCCTCTTGCTGCAGTCGACCATCACTCGCGCAGCTACCTGCTGGCGTTCATCATGGTGCAGCGATGAAGCGCCGCCTGTCGGGCGCCGCGTGGCTGGCGATTATCACCTCGATTGCGAGCCTTGTCGCTATCGCGTCGGTTGTTCTCATGCTGGGGCTGTTGTCGCCTGAAGACCTCGTGCAGCTCGGGCGACTCGCTCAATAGGGCTGTTCACGGGCGCACCGCGGCGCGGCAGGGGTGGCGCGCCGCGGTGTGGGGGGCTGGCGGTCGATGACTCACCGCCACGACCGAGGTTCTGCGCCGTAGGCTCGGGGGCACGATGTCTGATTCACCTTTGGCCGCCAACCCCTACGACGTGCTGGGCGTCAGCCCCACCGCGAGCGACGACGAGGTGCGTCGGGCCTACCGCCTTCGGCTGCGCGAGGCGCACCCCGACACCGGCGGCTCGACCGCGGCGTTCGACGCGGTGCAACGGGCCTGGCAGCGCGTCGGTACTCCCGCCGCCCGGTATGCCTACGACTCGGGGGCAGAATCCGCGTCGGGTGTGAGCGGCGGGCCCGCGTGGGCGCAGCACGGGGGCGGGGCATCCGGCCCGGGGCGGTATGACTCGCGGCCGAGTGCCAAGGCCTATGGGCATCCCGGTGGCTGGTATCGCGAGCAGTATCTGGCGAACGTGCGCGAGTGGGCCGGGCGTGGCGTCGACCTGCCCGACCCCTTCGACCCCCCGCTCGTGCGCTCGGCACCCCGCCAGATTCGCCACTTGTTGGCCGCCGCGATCGCTGAAGAGCGCTCCGCCACCGCGCTCGCCACGCTCGGCTTGGGCTTCACGATCTGGCACGACGTCGTGGCCGGCCCGCGCCCCGATGACAAGCTCGACCACGTCGTGCTCGGCCCGACCGGCCTGTGGGCTGTGTTGAGCGAAGACTGGGGCACGCCCGTGAAGGTTAAACGGGGCGAGGTCATCGGCGAGGGTCTCGAGCCCGGCGAGAAGCCGCTCGCGATGCTCGGCGGCCGCGCGCGCGTGCTGTCGCGGGCGGCGCGCTGCAAGTTCTCTGCGCTCGTGATCGTGGTCGAAGACGACCAAGCCGCCGAGTCGGCGGTCGAGCTCGGCAGTGTGCGCGGGGCTCAGGGGATGCTCGTGCAACGCTCGCGCCTCGTCAACCTCCTCCGCACCGGGTTACCCGGGGTCGGCGTCGGAGGCACCGACCTGTTCGAAGTGCGCACGCGCTTGCAGGCGGCTGTGCGGTTCGTGTGAGCAACTGATAACCTGGCTAGATAATCACGCCAGGTAGGAGAGTCCTCATGGAACCGGTCAACATTCTGGATGCCCGCAACAGCCTCTCGAAGCTTGTCGCCGCAGCCGAGAACGGTGACGACGTCGTCATCGCCAAACGGGGTCGGCCCGTCGTGCGGCTCGTGCCGGTGGAGCAAACGCGGTTCACGGGTGGGGCCTTGGCCGAGCGGCTCGTGCGCAATCCACCGCCCACCTCGCGCAGTGTGGCCGACATTGACGCAGACATTCGGGACGCTCGTGAGAGTTGGGGCTCGTAGGGCGTGATCTACCTCGACTCGTGCATCCTCATCTACGCCGTTGAAGACGGCAGCGAGCGTGGTCAGCTCGCACGGCAGGCCCTTGCCGATCACGCTCATGACGAGTTGGTGGTGTCTCCGCTCGTCGTTATGGAGTGCCTGACGGGCCCGCTTAAGCGCGGTGACCTCGCGCTCGTGGACTACTACCGCGACACCCTCAATGCTGTGGGCCGCGCCCCGTTCGACGAAGAGGTCTTTGTGCGCGCCGCCGAGTTGCGAGCGAGGCATTCGATCTCGACACCGGATGCTCTGCACCTCGCCGCGGCGCAAAAAGCAGGGTGCTCGGCGCTCTGGACGAACGACCGCCGCCTCGAGCGTGCCGCGCACGGTCTCGCTGTTCCGATCGTCGAATCCCTGTGATGGCGGAGCGACGCGGAACGGCCGAGCGGGTCGCCGGCGTCGACCTTGCGGCGGAGGCCGCGGGCACCGCGCTTGCGGTGTTGCGGCGTGGGCCGGGCAGCCTCGTGCTCGAGTCGCTGCAGCTCGGCGTTGACGACGAGACCATCGTGCGGGCGACGCGCGACGTGAGCCTCATCGGCATCGACTGCGCGTTCGGCTGGCCGGTCGACTTTGTCGACTTTGTGGCGCGGCAGGCGTTGGGCGAGCGACTCACGGAGGTCGACGCGGGTGACCTCGCTTGGCGCCGCCGCCTCGCGCATCGGGAGACCGACCGGGTCGTCACCGAGCGCACGGGGGCGCGACCCTTGAGCGTTGCCACCGATCGACTGGGCATGACCGCCCTGCGGTGCGCGGTGCTGCTCGACCGATTGGCGGGCGACGGGCGCGTGGTCGACCGCTCGGGAGAGCATCCGAGCGCCGTCGTCGAGGTCTACCCGGCCATGGCGTTGCGGGTGTGGGGCCTGACGCGCCCCGGCTACAAACAGTCGACGGATGCGCGCGCCGCGCTCATCGACTCCCTCAGCAGCGCGGCCCCGTGGCTCGAGCTCGGACAGCACGAGCCCCTCATGTGGGCCTCGGCCGATGCGCTCGACGCCGTGCTCGCTGCGCTGGTGGCACTGGCGCACGCACGCGGAGCGAGCATCCGGCCCACACCGGAACAGCGGGGGCTGGCACGCGTCGAGGGGTGGATCAGCATCCCGACGGTCGGGCTCGCACAGCTAGGCGCGATACCCTAGATGTTTGGGGCCGGGCCGCGAGCGTGCGGTGCCCCTGTGAGGGAGTTTGCTGTGGCTGGGTCGTCGACGGAAGAGTGCATCCACGGTTTCGAGCCGGGAATGTGCGCCAGTTGCTTTCCGCCCCCGGCGCCCGCTGCGCCGATGCCCGTCAAACGGGCTCCCCGCCTGGCCGCGCGCAGCCTGCGCAGCCCCGCCGCGGGTGCGACGGGCAAGGCCGCTGAGGTGCGCCCGCCCAACCTGCCGCAGCGCATGTTCCACGTCACGCACGTGAGCAACCTGCCGCTCATTCTTGAGGCCGGCCGCCTGCTGCCGCCGTCGGAGGCGACTCCGGCGCTGCGACTGGCGAGCGACCTCACTGTCGAGCTGCGCGGCTCGGCACCCGTGCCGGGCGACGGCGGCCCCGACGATGACGGCATTGAGCGCACGGCCGGCGACTTTGTGGCGTTCAGCTTGACGCCGCAGGCAACCTGGTGGCTTGAGGTTCAAGAGGGTGCCCACGGGCCGTCGTGGAGCGAGGCGGCGAAGGCCGCATCCACCGTCGATTTCGTGGTCTTGGGCGTCGACATCGCCGCCGTCTCGAACACCGTGGTGGTGACCGACGGCGACGCTGCGGCTCCGGCAACGCGACTCGGCGTCGGCACTGAAG
>JAYUKK010000137.1:0-3684 GCA_043764515.1 Microbacterium sp. | reverse complement strand
GGAGACGGCAGCAGATAGTCAGGAACCTCGGGCGACTCCGCGGCGATCCACCACGTGGTCAGAATCAGAACGGGAACGACCAGCCCGAGAAGCACCGTGCCAAGACTCGTGCGCGAGCGCGAGTTCTCCGACGTCGCGGTGCCCGCCGCCGAGTATCCGAAACTGCTCACAAACTGGAACAGCGACGCCGAACGGCGCCCCTCAGAGGAGGGGCGCCGAACGGGAACGCCGCCGCGTTCATCGAAGCTCATGCTCAGGCGATCGCATCCGGGTCAGCGGCGAGGGCGAAGGTGTCATTGAACAGGGCCTCCAGTGCCGCGTCAATGAGTTCTTGGTTGGGAACATCGCCGCTCTCGACGAAGATCGGACCGATGATGGCGAGCACGTCGCGCTGGGCATCACCCGGCACGTTGTCGATGTCGATGACCGTACGGGCAATGGTCGCTTCCGCGATCGCAACGTCGATGCCAGCCACTTCCGCCAGAATCGCGGCCGTCTCCTCCGGGTTCTCCAGAGCCCAGATGCGCGCCTTCTCGTAGGCGTTGACGACGAGCTGCGCGAGGTCAGGGTTGTTCGTGATGAACTCCTCGGTCGCGTTCAAGAAGCCGTACGAGTTGAAATCGACGTTGTCGTAGATGATCTCTGCGGCGCCGTTGTAGACCGAGGTCGCCAACAGCGGGTCAAGACCCGCCCACGCATCGACGGCACCCGTCTCGAGCGCCGTCTTGCCATCCGCGTGCTGCAGGTTCTGCAAGCTGATGTCGGCCAAACCGAGTCCTTCTTCGGCAAGGGCCTGCAGCAGGAAGAAGTAGGGGTCAGTGCCCTTGGTCGCGGCGACCGTGCGGCCGGCCAGGTCGACAACCGACGTGATGTCACTGCCGGTCGGCACCGCAATGGCGGCCCAGTTGGGCTGCGTGAAGATGTTGATGACCTGGATCGGGCTACCGTTCGACCGCGCGAGCAAAGCCGCAGAGCCGGCCGTCGAGCCCACGTCAATGGCACCGGCCCGCAGTGCCTCGTTCGCCTTATTCGAGCCGGCCGACTGCACCCACTCGACGGTGACGTCATCGCCCAGTTCAGCTTCGAGCCAGCCCTGGTCCTTGATGATCAGGCTCAACGGGTTGTAGGTCGCGAAGTCGAGCGTGAGTGTGGTGTCGCTCCACTCGGCGCCCTCCGTGGGCTCGGGTGCGACGGTGCCTTCACCGGCGACGCAGCCGGTCATGGCCATGGCTGCTACCGCAACGGTCGCAGTCAGCAGGGTCAGACGGGTGCGGGTACTCATGGTGGCCTTTCGGTTGTCGGTCGGTCGACCGGGTGATGGGGTGGTGCGGGGCGGAAGTGAAGCGAGTGGTGCCGTCAGGGGTTGGCTAGGCGCCGTGGTGGCTCGGTACTCCCAGAGCGTCGAGCAGCTTGGCGCGAAGTCGGGTGAGCACGACCGAAGCGCGATCACGCGGCCGCGCGCCGGGCACATCGATGATCATGCTGATGGTCGCGCCCGCGCGATCGTGACGGGTACCCAGAAGCACGATCCGGTCGGCAAGCGCCAAGGCCTCGTCAACGTCGTGCGTCACGAGAACGATCGTGGCCGGTTCGGCACGGTGGATGTCGACAAGCAGATCTTGCATCGTCAAGCGAGTGAGGGCATCTAGCGCCCCGAACGGCTCGTCAAGAAGGAGCACGCCGGGTCCGCGGGCGAGTGCGCGCGCCAGCGACACACGCTGAGCCATTCCACCAGAGATCTCTCGCGGCTTGAGACCGGCAGCGTGTGTGAGTTGGACAAGTTCGAGCAGTTCAGCAACGCGAGCCGCGCCCTGGCGGCGATCGAGACCGCGCGGCAAACCGAGTTCGATATTGCGAGCAACCGTGCGCCACGGGAGCAGTCGGGGCTCTTGGAACGCGACTGCAGACCGTTGGTCAGCCGGAGCTACCGCGGTGCGGTCAATTGTCAGGGTGCCAGACGTGGGCCGGTCGAGACCGCTGATCTGACGCAAAAGAGTCGACTTACCGCAACCAGACGGACCAAGGAGAGCGACGATCTCACCGGGCGCGATCTCAAGTTGCACATCGCGAAGCACGACACGGGCCTCGCCACCACGTGCTGCGGGGAACGTGCGCCCCACACCGCGCAACGACACCGGCAAGGCCAGCGTCTCGGCGGTGGTGGTGCTCTCGCTCAACGACATGACGCCACCGTACGAGCAGTCGCCGCCTCTCAACAAACCGGCCAGACACGTGACGACTCGGAGTGCAACAGAACGTCACACAAGCGTCACATGACGTGGTTTAGGGGGCTCGTACGTCGTCAGCGATCGAGCCGAGAACGCCGTTCACGAAATGTGCGCTGTCGTCTGTTGACAGCACACTCGCGAGTTCCATTGCCTCGGCGATTGCCACGGCAGTGGGAATGTCGGGGTTCTCTCGCAGCTCCCAGGTCGCCAGGCGAAGAATCGCGCGGTCGACGACGGGCATGCGAGCGAGAGTCCAACCGACAGCGTGCTGCTCGATCAGCGCATCGATGTCATGGAGAGATTCATCGACACCCCGCACGATCTGTTCGGCATATGGCCAACTGGATGCGCGCTGCGGAGCGGCGGCCGCCCGCCGAGCCTCCTCGCCGAGAATTTCTGCGATCGGAACCTGCCGCACATCCGCAATGTAGAGCATGTCGAGGGCCCGCTTGCGGGCCTTGCTGCGAGCGCTCACTACTCGCTGACGCGGCCCAGGTAGTCACCCGTTCGCGTGTCGACCTTCACCTTGGTGCCGGTCTCGAGAAACAAAGGAACCTGAATCTCGTAGCCGGTTTCGACCGTGGCCGGCTTCGTACCGCCCGTGGAGCGGTCACCCTGCAAGCCGGGCTCGGTGTAGGTGACTTCGAGTACGACCGACGCGGGCAGGTCGAGGTAGAGCGGTGCGCCTTCGTTCATGGCGATCGTGACGATCGTGTTCTCCAGCATGAAGTTGGCGGCGTCGCCAACAACCGAGGCCGGAACCGTGACCTGCTCGTAGTCAGTGGTGTCCATGAAGACGTAGTCGGCGCCGTCCTGATACAGGTACTGGTAGTCGCGGCGGTCAACGATGGCGAAGTCAACCTTCGTGCCCGCGTTAAACGTCTTGTCGACAACCTTGCCGCTCATGACATTGCGCATCTTCGTGCGCACGAACGCGCCGCCCTTGCCCGGCTTGACGTGCTGGAACTCAATGACGTTCCACAGTTGCCCATCGAGGTTGAGGACGCTGCCGTTCTTGATGTCGTTCGTGGTCGCCATGAGTGTGTGAGGTCCGTTTCGGTGAGGAGCAGTGAGATCGAGCGCCTGCGAGCGCGCCGCCGCGAAAGTCTAGTCGAACGGCGCCAGACCGCTCCTACGGCAACCGCACCAGGTGGTCGAGTGCGAGGCGGTACGAGCCGAAGCCGAAGCCCGCGATGACACCCGTTGCCACACCCGAGATCACGCTCGTGTGGCGAAACTCTTCGCGCGCGTGCGGGTTCGACAGGTGCACTTCGATGACCGGGATGCCCGCCTCGGTCACGAGAGCGACCGCGTCACGCAAGGCGTAGCTGTAGTGGGTGAAGGCCGCGGGGTTCAGGATGACCGGGGTGCGGGCATCCACCGCCTCATGCAACCAGCTGATGAGCGTGGCCTCGTCGTTCGACTGACGCAGGTCGATGTCGACGCCCTCTGCCGC